>SCQT01000201.1 GCA_004322015.1 Chitinophagaceae bacterium | reverse complement strand
GGCAGTAAACAGCGGCGGATCACCTGCCGGAGGTGGAAGCACTCAATACTTTGTTGGAGATTTTGACGGACAAAAATTCATGCCAGATGATAATAAAACCCGTTGGCTGGATGAAGGGGCAGATGAATATGCGGGAATAACCTGGAACAATACGGGTAACAGAACTATATTTATCGGGTGGATCAATAACTGGCCCCCGGCTAATAAGCAAATACCTTCTTATATCTGGCGGGGTGGGATGACCTTGCCTGTGGAATTAAGCCTGAAGAAACTGAATGATTCAACTGAATTTTTAGTAAAAGAACCGGTTAATGAACTGAATAAACTGAAACGGCCGGTGCTAACTCTAAAGGATGTAAAATTATCGCATGGAAAATGGACAAAAACATTTTCGGGGAGCGAATTGTCAAGTTCAGAGATCAGATTAACAGCTAAAATGGGGAATGCTTCCAAGGCAATCCTTTCTTTAAAGAATGATCTGGGGCAGCAGGTAGATATTATTTATGATAAGAAAGATCATCAGTTGATTGTGGACAGAACCTATGCAGACAGGAATGGCTTTCATGCAACCTCCTCCTTAAAACATGCAGTTACAATACCTGTAAATTTTTCAATCCTTCACATGGATCTGTTTTATGACCGTTCTACTTTGGAAGTATTTTTTGATAACGGAAGATGGCTTACGACTGACCTCGTATTTCCCTCAAAATTATATAATAAGATAGACTATGATATGAATGGAACTTCGGGTAAAATTGAGCAAATTAAGGTTTCAACCATTCGATCAGTTTGGTAAGATTAAGTAAACCATCCTTTTCCTGAAGAAATTATTTCTTGCTTAATTTATAAATTACTTGCACTGAGTTGTATCAATCAACTTTCAACAAAAATATAGGATACCGGATACATTTTTTGGGTTGGTAAGTAACGGAAATATTGAATGAGAATTTTTAAGAATTCCTGACCCCTGCATATTGATTTTCTGAGAATATTTTCTAACCGAATCACCATGGACCGCTACTGCAAGCGCACCCGGTCGCGGGGAGGGGTTAAAACCGCTGAAAACAGGCGGGAGCGGAGCGGACGCCGTACTAAAAAATGGTGTGCGTGGGCGCGCATTCGCCGGCCAAGCTGCACAGGGATGACGCTGTGTGGTTGGCATGGCGTGTTGGCAGAGCGGCAACTGGGCAGCATCGTTGGCGGGGCAGACCATAGAGAATAATAAAATCCCCTCTGCCCCGCCAACGGCATGGACGGCGACGCAGGGTGCGCACAAATTACATGGAGGAGCCCCGCCGGGCGCCTGTGGGTAGGTATTGTGTGCATAGCGGGCGGACGGAGACAGGGGCGGACGGCGGGAGCGGTAAGGAGCTGCAAGGCGCATGACAGGCTGTGAAGGGAATGCTTTGCGGGATAGCCAGCCTGGCGGGGGACTTTGCCGACGAGCCGCTAACCGCCGACCTTATAACCCAAGAAACATGAGGTGATAGCAGGAACATGATTCGGAGAGGACGGAAGCCGGGCGGAAAAACGGCATGAGTGTGGAGGCGTGTGGGCGGGGATTGTGCACTGATGCCGTTTTGTGCGGTGGGTTTCAGAACGGAATGTTTTTTCCTGGCACATCCTTCGACTTATAACCCAGGAAATATGATATGGTAACAGGAACATGAAACGGAGACGTGGGAAGCCGGGCCAAACGGTATGAGTGTGGAGACAGGTGGGCAGTCCTTGTGCACTGATGCCTTTTTTTTGTGCGGCGGGTTTCAGCGCAGGATTTTTTTCTGGCACTTCTTTCGGCCTCTCCCCTTCGACTTCGCTCTCTTCGGCTTCGCCCAGGGTAAAACACCTATAGAGTCAATTATGAACTCAAATCACTTTGAGAGATCATTCTGTTATACTCACCTGCTGTTGATTAAATTCATGATGAGCTTTATCATCAATTCTTTTTCTTCCGGTTTGCTTTGTGCCACTAATAAGGCTAAGGCCGTTAAACCATTGTCATTGATTTTTACTTCGCCGGATTTTTTAAAGCGATGTTTGTTTTTTTTTTAAAACCAAATAAAAAGAAATGCGCCAATACGTTTATTGCCATCCGTGAATGAATGGTTTTTTATAATGAAATAGAGAAGGTGGGCAGCCTGTTCTTCAATGCTTGGGTAAAGATATTTAAATGGTTATCTGTTTTAAAACAAGAGAGCAAATAGAATCTGATCTTTGTATAAAATAGTTTTATGTTACTTTTCCCTTGATGGAAAAGTAACCAAAAGATCAAGTGCTGACGCATCGGTACAGCATCGTTCCGAAAAAATCAAAGCTTCCACGCGCAGGGCCACCGCATCTCTACGGCCGTAGAGACTGATTTTTCCGGCCTACGCTTCTTCAATTCGGTTTCACTTATTACTCCATTTTAGAAATAAATCAGATTTGCTTTTTCCCATTCTGAAGATCTCCATTTATTAAAAGCAAGGTTATGGCTGTCGAATTGATTCAGCAGCACGAAGCTATTTGTATAGTTACCAATAATTTCCAATAGACCTTTGGCTTCATCGAGTTGCAGGTTTTCTACTTCTCCTTTTTTACTGATAAGGCGGATTGTCTGTTGTAATTGTTCTATGCGTTTTTGATTGACGGCAAAGCCTTTTTCCAGATAATCTTTTAGTCGTTGGGTAGTCCATTGGCGGAATTGGGTACCCCTTTTTGAATTTACGCGATAGCCCACGGAAAGGATGGCATCTAAGTTATAATACTCAATTTCTCTTTTTATCGTTCTGGCGGCTTCTTTTTGAACTGTTGCATTTTTTGCAACAGTTGCTTTTTCTATCAATTCGCCAGACCTAAAGATATTTTTCAGGTGGCGAGAGATTACCGATTTATCACGTTCAAAAAGCGTAGCAATTTGATTCAGGGTTAACCAAAAAGTTTCACCTTCAAACTGAACTTCCACTTCGGTTTTACCGTCCGGGGTTTTGTATATTTCTATTTCGTTCATGAAGCGGAAATGCAAGGTAAGGATAATTCCCCAAGAGATATTTGTATAGTAGGAAGTTGTGTATCTGGAGTGTGGTTTGTCCTGTAGCCCAAGAAATATGATATGGTAGCAGGAACTTATGCCCTTTAGTTTTCAATCGTCTAAACCTTTTCCGGCAAGTATTTTTGGGATGCAGTTCTCAATCCGGCTTTCTCTTGTCTTTGATTGCTTAGCTTGTGAAAAGAAGTAAAGATACCCTCTTTGCCTTCCCGGTGTCAAGGAAGCAAATGCTTTTTTCATTTTGGAATTCTCTCTCAGTAATTTTTGAAATTCTTCGGGTACGGGAAAGTCTGATGTCTTCTTTAACGGCACTTTTTCTCCTGACTTTTCTACTTCGATGGCTTCTCTGATATATGCCTTAATAACAGATTTCCCCTTTTTTATCTGATCCATGTCCGTAAACCTGATTTGGCGGGATGCCTGCACATTCTCTGTCATCTGTATCAGAATTCCTTTGGGGTCTTTCATCAATACCCCTTTAAAAAACATTAAGGCGCAATACTCTTTAAATCCCTGAATCACCACCACATTTTTATTCTGCCAGGTATAGCAGGGATGCATCCATTTATAATCTTCATTTAGTTCATTGATTTCAAGAATGATATTCCGCAATAGGGTTATTTCATTTTTCCATCGGTTTTGCCCGGCTAAAAACTTGTCCACTTTGGCGTTTATTTGTATAGTTTTTTGAATGAAAATAATTTTCCTGATTCAATCGAGGTAATACTCACTCCAGCACTCCATCGGACCGGTTGTGTCGTTTTCGTCATTTCGGCAGCTTAAAGATTAATCTACCTTTAGATATTAGCATGTCTATATAGTTTCACAGGTGGTTATAGGTAAAGTTTCGTGCCAGATGCATTGAACAAGGTACCAGATGAAAGTGAATTACCGAACATTAGACTGTATAAGAGCAGGAATGGATTATTTCAATAAGTACACAAGTTTTTCCGGGTCTTGCCGGGTGTCCCAGAAGGCGGTAATAATAATCCGATGATCAAGGGTTTTATAAAAGATATTGTAATAACCCATTGACAACACTCTGGTATTCTTAAAGTCAGTTTCCCTGCCGAGCTTAGGATGTGTGTGAAGCAAATTTATTCTTTCATTGATTTCAGAAAGTAATCTTCCTGAATATCGTGCACTTTTATTCCGATCGTTCCAATATTCAAAAACCTGATTTCTTTGTTTGATAGCCGTGGCAGTCCAGAAAATTTTCATCTGAGCCATGCCCTATCTGATTTAGCCAATTCTTCTGAAGAAATCAAGTTACCGTTTTCTATATCCCGGTCACTCATCATTAGTACTTCAATCTGCTGCGGGCTTAAGGTTACCATTTCATCACTTTCTGTCGAGTCGAAAATGTTATTGATAGCAGTCAGCAATTTTTCATTCTTAGAAGCCAGAATATGACTGATCAGAGATTCCCTTATGTTTTCCAATTCTGTCATTGTGGTTTACAATTTTTGTAAATATCGGAAAATATTATAGTTCCACAAAAATTTCAAGTTGATTTAGGGGTTGTTGATTTCCATGAGAAAAAAAGGCGGATGATCGTGCAAGATAGAATATGGCAACTGTTCCTTTTTTGTAAGGGTTTTTTCCTTTCAGACCCCTTCGCTGAACTGATTACTTCCCACATTGTATTTAATGAACGTTTGCAAAATCATTTGTTTTCTTTTCCATCGAACTATTCGGAAATTCCGAACAGTTGCATTTTTATCTGATTCACCAATATGAGAAATATTTTTCAGATGTACACTGACGTTTGCTTTGCCGGATTTGAATCATGTTATAAGGTAAGCCTCGGTCAATCAAACTGCATCTTCACTGAACATCTGCTTTGGTTTTACCTCCTTTAGTTTTTATATCACATCTTATTCACAGATTGTAACATGCAAGATACCAATAATTTCCCTTGATATATCTGTATCGTAGGATATCATGCACCGGAAGGGTGGATTGTCTTATAACCCAAGAAACATGATGTGATAGCAGAAACATGATACTGAGACGCCGGAAGCCGGGCAGAAAAACGGCATGAGTGTGGAGGTTAGCGGGCGGCTATTGCGCACTGATGCCGTTTTGTGCGGCGGGTTTCAGGCCGGAATGTTTTTTCCTAACACATCCTTCGACTTATAACCCAGGAAATATGATATGGTTGCAGAAACATGAAACGGAGACGTGGGAAGCCGGGCCAAACGGTATGAGTGTGGAGGTTGGCGGGCAGCCACCGTGCACTGATACCGTTTTGTGCGGCGGGTTTCGGGATGAGATATTTTTTCTTGTACATCCTTCATTCTTCGACAGGCTCAGAATGACTCCATGACCGGAATTGATTTTGATGCCAAAAAGTGTGACAGGCAAAAACAACCTGTATGATGGCATCACAGGGCTTAGAGCAGGCATTGCCCAAAATGAATATTTCTCAGAATATACTTTCCCCCAAAATCTTTTAAGGTAATAATAACTCAATAATTTGTGTAGACTTGGTTTAGTTTGACCGAATATTTTAATTTAAGATGAACTTACGGTTAAATTATTTAGAATTTTTTGGTTTATTTTAATATTATAGACAATCTGTAAAATATTAAATCTGTTAAGGATAAGTGATTAATAGGATATCTTAACGCTGCGATATTAATAGAATTGCGGCGATCAGTGTTCCAATTTTCGTATTTGGCAATCAATATAATTAAGGAAGATATAATAATGAGGATCACTTTCGTAAAGCTCCATTTAGTAATTTTTCGATGAGTTTTTGATTCAAAAAGAATATCAAAAACCGACAAGAATAAAATTAGTAGGCCGGGGATAATAGTTAACCACATATATTATAGCTTTAGTTATTTTCGGATGTCGTTTTAACTTTTTATGAGTCTTTAGTCAAATATTTAAAAAAGACTCCCTAATTGGTGCTCTTGCCAATCAGAACAGGAGATTTTCAAAAAATAATAAAAGTAGACCTAAAAAAAAGTTCAAAGGGAGAATTGCAAGTTATTTTCTAACTGTCAAGAATAAGTGTAGTTCAAATTTACAGATAAACAATTCCTAATTTCAGAGGAAATGAGTAAACCAATCAAAATCCTTAGATAACGCCGTAAAAATGAAAGTAATCGAATGTGAAGATTAGGGGATGGGGATGAATGGAAGACTTAGACTTCCTTTTCAGCTCACTTTATTTGTTTTTCTATTATCTCTCCCAAATCACCGGGATTAAAGGAAACTGCCCAGTTCCATTTGCCAAAGCCTCCATGCTGGTTGACGGCGTTGCACCATTCGTCGAGATAGGCACGTTTTGTTTTGTTTTGTTCGCTGTCCTGACCTTTTGTTTCAATGATTAGGTTCTCTCCGTTTGTTAGTTTGCAAATAAAATCAGGGAAGTAACGGTGAACTACTCCCTGATAATTATAATAGATGAGAAAATTCAGATGGTCGTTTTTAACGAAAGACTTAATGAATTTGCTATCATTGATAGTTTTACTTTCCATGTATTCCCATTTGCTATCAACCACTATAAAATTTACGTGTGTTTTACCAAAGGCTTCACAACGTTTACTTGTCCACCAGGTTCTTAAATCACCGGTGGAACGAATTGGATTTTCTTTGTCAAAGACAGGCATCAGCATCTCTGTGTTATCAGGAATAATTTCATTCCAGATATGTTGAATGACTTTGTTCATGTTCAACAATATCAAAATGCGTTTCCTTTTTTCGTCCTGATTGAAAAGAGGGTCTCTAATGATAATTTTGTTGGATTTAATAAACCTCTCAACGAGATTTATCAACTGGATAAGAAATGTTTCTTTAGAGCCTTTCCATTGGGTCTTTTGTTCCAGGATATAGATGGAAGAGGCAATTTTAAAGATAATGGTTTGCAGGCGCAGTTTATCCACTATTTCATTCAAATCAATTTCGGAAAGTGCAGCAGGATTCGGTTTTCCCGCAATAATCGCATTTAATTCAGCATCTGTTATGGAATCATATGGATCCAAAGTTAGTGTCTTTACTTTTGTCATATCCAAAGTTAAATGCGGCTTATAGATATGGTCTATCCTTAAAACATTAGGAAAAGAAATGGCGTGAGCTGCTTTTTCTTTTACCGGGGTAATTTCTGTTTTTGGCTTAGGAGGTGGCGGCGGTGTTCCATCCTCACTGCCTTCGTGTGGAAGGAATGTAAATGGTACACCGAAAATATTGACATACTCTGCTTCAAATAATCCATCTTCAGCAACTTCATAAGAAGTTCTACGCAATCCTCTGCCTACTACCTGCTCACAAAGTAACTGGCTGCTAAATGCTCTTAATCCCATAATATGGGTAACTGTTTTGGCATCCCAACCTTCACTTAACATCCCTACGGAAATAACATTTTGTATCTGTTCGCCCGGTTCGTCTATCTTGCCCACCGTATCTACTATCCTTCTTAGCAACTCTGCCTGTTGTTTTTTGGTCAATTTAGGCGCTTTTTCACCTTCATTCTCCTCATCTGTTGAATTGTCCGTATTCACCTCCACCTGTTCGGATTCCGATTCTGCCTGAGACAAAATACTGCTGTCAATTTGAAGGGTTTTTTCAGGAATTCCTAAATCTGCCAAGCCGGCAACAGCCAGGGAAAAAGAGTCTTTATCAAATGAATATTTTATTCTGGAAGAGGTGTAAGTAGTATTTGCCACAGTAATCATTACCGGCGGCACCCTTTGTCCTCCCTTCTCCCAATCTTCTTTGGCAGCCATCCAGTCTTTTCCTAACAGGATATAGGCATTCCGAATTAAATCAGGTAAAGGGGCGGATTCATCGGCTTTTTGATTGATATCATCTTTTACCGTTTTATCCATGTAAATATGATACAACCGGGATCGTAATTCATCATCCGGTTTACCATCATCGCGTATGACCACTCTGGGCGTTTTTACCAAACCGGATTCGATGGCATCATTTAACCCGAAGTCTGATACAATCCAGGGGAATAAAGCTTCTTCGCTGGCTTTCTTTCCACTTGGTGCGAACGGGGTTGCAGATAAATCAAAACACCTTAAAATCCCCCGAGCTTTATTTATTCTATCTAGTCCTCCAACCCATACCGTACTTTCTTCCACATCTTCTTTTTTAACACCCTTCACTTTACTTTCTGCCGGGATGCGCCAGGCGTGATGTGCCTCGTCATTTATGACAATCATATTGGAAGCATTTGCCATTTCTCCTAAGACCATTCTGACATAAGCTTCATCACTTAATGCACCTCTTTTGTCCACTGACTTCTTTTTTGCAATCTTTTCATCCGTCTGCCAAGAGAGCGCATGCCAGTTGGTAATTTTAATTTTTCCTTGTCGCAGAGAATCCATTAATCCAGCAGGAACAATATTAAATTCTTCATAATAATTATTCTTGTCAGTGGGATTGAGCACGGCAAGACGGGTACGGACTGTAAGTCCCGGAGTAATTACCAACACGTTTTTGGAGAAACGGGAATCTTTCCCGTTAGCTACTTTGTTCAATACATTCCATGCAATAAGCATAGCCATCACAATTGTTTTTCCGGAACCGGTTGCCATTTTGTTGCACCAGCGGGTGAACGGTCCTCCATCTCCGGGGATATCAATTCCAGTTTTATCGGCATCGGGAGCTTCGGTAAGCCAGATAAGCGTTTCAATAGCTTCCAACTGGCAAAAGAAAAAACGACGGTCTTTCCGTTCTTCAGGATCTTGCCAATGTTGTAAAAGTCTTTTTGTAATTCCGGTAACACCCGGATAATTTGCCTCCCGCCATTTCTTTACCCGTGGGCGAATTGCATTTACCAAATCTATTTCAATAAAAGTACCGGGATCATCAAATGATTTTGAATTTTCGCCAGCCACGATATAGCCAGCAGGGCGTCGCCCTGACTGTAAAATAAATTCCCGTTTATCTCTGATATATTCCCAATGTTTTAGCGGCTCGACGTAGGGTGAGTTGATGATGAGTTTGTCAATCTTTTTCATTCATATTCGTTGTAAACTCTGATGATTCTTGTCATTTCTCTTTCATTTTAAAGAGATAGGATAATCATTTTTTATTTCTTAAATCATAATGGGTAAATATTCCCTTTAATTTAAAGAAATTTTACGATTAATCTTTCTAACCAAATCTACTTCTGCATCTAAAGACGCAATCATTTCTCCTCCAGCATTGGAAAGCCTTGCCAAATCTGACTTTGGAATAAGACTTTGGTCTGCAAAAATCAATAGGCTGTCAAAGTTAGCATTTGCCCTCAATAATCTTTCAAGAATAATAGTAGTCAACCTGGCTTTATCCCTACCAGGGATTCCAAATAAAAACAGAGGAGCATCCTTGCCTTCGATTTTGAAATCAATAGGATAATCTGATGAATTTTCTATATCTTCGTAATAATACGTTTTTTGAACTTTATCTTCTCCCACAATTCTAAATAATTGTTCTTGTAAATCTTCATAGAAAGTTGACTCTGCTCTTATTCTGTTTAAGAAAGTAAGATCATTGATTTTTGTCAAAGCCTGCCCTATTTTGAAAATATTACTTCCCAAATTCTCAATCGCAGTGTCTATATAAAATTCTCCATTGCTTTCTTGAACCGAAGTTTCGGATTTTATTTGTTCAAAGATTTTCCCTCTGGTCCCTTCATTAAATTTTTCGATATCATTATCGTAACTTAAATGCATCATAGTATGTCCCATATCCGTTAAGCGAATGACACCACCAGGCATTTCTTTTAAATATAATTGGTAGGGATCACCATCAGCAAAATAGAAAGGTGTTTCTAATATTAACAGCTTGTCATTCTTTTTTTGCACTTTTATATCTGCACATAAGGAAGAACAAAGCTTATTTTCCAAGTTGTTTATATTGAGATTCATATTAAAATAATTTTGGCGGGTCAGGGGTGGTGGCGATTCCAGTAATATTACATTCTTTTACCAACCAATAGAATGCTCCATTTAGTGTATAATAATTTTGGGTTATGATGGCAAATCCCTCGGGTTTTAAATTTGCCCTGATATATTTCTCAGTAGCCATGTGGATATGACAATTATATCCTAATTTTTCATTCTCGATTTTATTTGGATGATTGTGGCTTGGGCCGTTATATCTTTTTAAGGTCAATGTTTCACCATTTGGCACTATCCAGCAAATTCCGCAAGAAAAATCATCTTCCATACCCTCTGCCAGGTTTTGGCGTTTATAAACTACGAATGTATTTTCTGAGCCATCGGTCGCTTCTACTGAATAATTGAATTGTTCATGCCCGGCTTTTGTACTTTTCCGTGTGGTTGGATTTTTTATTTGCTTAGGACACTTCAGGAGTTCCTCTATTTTCTTATCTGTAATGCTTTCAAATGCCATACCAAATATATTTATTATTTAACTATTTTCAAAGGCAGCATCTAACTGCCATAATATTCAACCCTTTCAGGGTTGGTTGGATTGATCCTTTTATTACCCGTGGGCTTTGCCCCTGGCTATTTAT
Source organism: Chitinophagaceae bacterium (assembly GCA_004322015.1). GTDB lineage: Bacteria > Bacteroidota > Bacteroidia > Chitinophagales > Chitinophagaceae > FW021-bin31. Next base: position 3,004 of record SCQT01000201.1, on the reverse strand, counting down.
ATTTTTGCCTTTCAGGCAAAATTCGTTTCGATTTAATCGTCCGCAACATACCTTTCACAGCTATTTTTATTTTTGTCTTTAAGAAGAAGTCCTTTTCAATTTCTTCACCTGTAATTTAGCCCCACGACATTTATATTTTGATCTTTAAGAAAAAAATCATTTGACATTCATAGTGCGTGACCTGCATTCGCAGGTATTCATATTTTGAAATTTAACTATCAGACTAACTGTTATTTCTCGAAAATATGTACCTATTGTTGTTATTTACAGCCTGATTACTTTTAAACTTTCTATTCCTCTACTGTCAATAATTTTTACGGCTACTGTTTTGCCGGGTTTGAAAGGCAGGGAAACTGTGCCACGGAAACCTTCTATCTTTTCTTCGTCTATTTCCGCTTTCAAATTTTTGGCCAGGTTTGCCCAGCCTTCTTTTTCTCCTGCCATCGGGAAGAATACCTGAGATGGGAACAAACTTCTACCATCATAATCAGTATCGAGCATCCACCCCGCAATGTCGCCTTTTCCACCGCTATCTACTTTTCCCGTTTTGGGATTGTAATAATCGAATCCTCTTACCTCTACTATGTACTTACCTTTGTCTTCTCCTGATTTTATTTCTTTCATATCTATATCCGGTTGCCCTACCAGCCAGAAGCTTTCATTGCTACTGCGTTTCTTTTTCAGGTCGTCTGTTAATAAATCGGCATTCATTTGGGCTTTTAACAGGGTGATGCCAGGCCAGTTGGTCTCATCAATATCTTTGGCTGCTTCTTCATCGAACTGGAAAGCACAAAATAACACGATTTCAGGTTTGGGATGTAAATGACCTGCTTCTTCCAATGCCAATTCCACTAATCTTTGTTCCAATGGCGCGTATTCAGGACCAAAACATACATAAACATGTTGAGGTTGCTGAATTAAAGCAGGTTGTTTTTTCTCAAAGAGAGTTTTACTATCTGTTTCCACTTTCGTTTCTGCCTCTGCCTGCAAGTATTTAGTTCCGCTCAAAGGTTCAACTCGAGAAAACTGAATGAGTTTTCCGCCCTTTGCACGAACGCCCGATTTAAGGAGCTCCTGGCGCCATTCTTCCTGACGCAATGTTTCGCTGCTGCGGGATACTGATTCATCCGCAGTAGCCATATCATCCGGTAATCCGTCCATTTCATCGAACGATTTCACTATCGGCGCCGGTACGGCTTCCACCGTGAAGGGGCCTGTTACTCTTGTTCTTTTGTTATCAATAAAAGGTTGATCGTATAAGGTTTCCTGCGGCGGCGGCTCATTGTTGGCAATACTTTTTAAAGTGATGTGTGGAACAGTTTTGTATTTAAAACCGCTGTCCACGCCTTCTTCAGGATAAGAGAGTTGGTAATAATCAAAATTAGCGGTCATTAATCTCTGCTTAGCTAAGGTAATGGCTACTCGTGAAGTATCACAAGTAATCCAACGCCTGCCCCAATTTTCTGCTACATAAGCCGTAGTACCACTACCACAGGTGATATCCAAGATCAAGTCGCCAGGATCCGTGGACATTAGCATACACCGTTTGATTGCCTCAGGGGATGTTTGAACTACAAAGGTTTTATTTTGCTCAGATAATTGATCTGTCCATAAATTTGTTATTGGAACATAAGGGAAATCCGAATAATAATACTTATATCTTAAAGAATCACCTTGAACAAAAATTCTGTCTTTGTTTTCGAGGTTTTTTAACCCTTCGATTGAACATCTCCAACTCCTCCCATCTGCAGGTAGGAAATTCCGTCCTTTAAACTGAAAGGGGATATTTGAAGATTGACCTCCTGTAGTAGAGTTTAAACTACTACTAGAAAAAACTTTATATGTGTCTCTTTTTTCTGGTTCAATGGTGGTAATGTTAGCTACCTTACCGCTTTTATCTTGATACATTGAAAATCTATCATAATCTACTGCTTTTTCTTCAAATAAATCTCTATACTTTATTTTATCCTTATCCTTTGCAAACCAAATTAAATAATCATTAAGAGTAGATAAAAATTTACTTGTAGAAGTACTTCTGGTTTTTAATACTACTGTTCCGACATAATTATTTTTTGAAAACGCCTCTTCCATTAAATTTTTTACTAAATGTACATTCTCATCGCTAATCTGCACAAACACGCTTCCACTTTCATGCAGCAATTCTCTGGCTAATAATAACCGGTCTCGTAAATAAGTGAGATAAGAGTGAATTCCCAATTCCCAGGTATCGCGGAAAGCTTTTATCATTTCCGGTTCTGCGGTGAGGTCTTCATCTTTGCCGTCTTTCACATCGCGCTTGTTTACAAAGGGCTGGAAGTTGCTGCCGTATTTGATACCATAAGGCGGGTCAAAATAAATCATCTGCACTTTTCCGCCCATACCTTCTTTTTCCAACAGGCTGTTCATCACCAGGAGGCTGTCGCCGGCAATGAGGCGATTACTCCAGTTTTCTTTGTGCTTATAAAATTCAATAGCTTCCCGCAAGGGTTTCTTTTCTTCTTCAAATAAGCTGAGTTGTACGGGGCCGGTTTCTTTCTTTTTCACCGTTTCAATAATCCGCCGCGGGTCAATGCGTTCGTGTACATGCAGGCTGACGGTAGGCACTTCAAAACTTGTATGTTCCGCTTTGCCCGCCCATTGCAGTTGCGGGTCAATATGGGGGTCATACCGGTATTCTTTTTTCTTAAAACCGCCGTTATCGGTATGGGCATCCACTAACCCGACAGGAGGATTATTCAGACGTTTTTCTTTTTTGTGTTCGTATTGTTCGATGGGTTTTACGGGCACAGCGCCAGATTTAGCACGTTTAGGCATAGTTGGTAACGGATTATAGGTTTTTGAGGGGTAAATATAAGTTATTCTGATTAAAGAGAATAAGAACCTCGGGTGTATGACAAAATGCACTTTTTATGAGTAAAGGTGTAAATTTGGCAAACCAACTCATTAAATCATGGAAACTTCACAAATCAAGGCGGAGATATTATCTGCCCTATCAGAGGAATTA
>SCQT01000200.1 GCA_004322015.1 Chitinophagaceae bacterium | reverse complement strand
CCCTAAAAAGCCAGGGGGTACTCCCCCCGATTTTGAAACAATGTATTTTTTGCCTAAAACACTTTCCTGCAAAGGAGTATAGGCTATAGTTGTATGATTTTACTCGGACAATAATGATTGCAAATATAAAAAAGAGAATAGCAGATTTCTCGACTATTCTCTTTAAATTAAAACCATCAAAAAATTAATGACTTTTACTCTTTGGTTGATTCTTGTTTAATTGGAATGATTTAGATTTTCAGTATAATCATTAATATTTGCGGGTCCGGCCGCCGGATTATTAGGATCCTTAAGCTGGCTAGAAACATACCCTCTGGCACAGGTGGTAGTGACATCAGTGCATCCGGTGATTGATTCTTCAGATGACTTAGTCTGAATACCATCATATTGAAGTGGGCCCGGGAAATTGCTAAACCAATATTCGGTAGTAAGATTTTTACTACTTACTGTTTCGGGCCTTACCGTAAACGCACTCGCTGCGACTCCGACTATAACAGCCAGAATAGGCAGCATTAATTTATTCCGTTTCATATTTTAGGATGCTTTTATAACCTCAAAAAGCAACAAAAACTCTTAGGTTGATAATATGAAATTCACTTCTGACCCTTTGGGGCGGCCGGATTTCCCTCATTCACACCCATGCTCGAGTTAGGGTGTATTGTTGCAACAATATTTTTATAGCTCAAAGCCGAAGGCCCTTCCGAACATTCGGAAGCCAAAGGCTAAAGGCCAAAAGCGAAAAGCTCACAGCGGCTTTATCTTTTCGTTTATCAAGTATGATCCCCGTGATAGCCAGTCCTATGAATACCAGGTTAAAAATAATATGCTGAAGAATTTTACTTACGGCCGCCTAAACGAAAAGGCAAATCAACAATGCGCTTAGAATGTCAATGATATATTTAGTTCTGTTTTTCATCACTAAATTCTTTATAGCAAAGTTACAATGAGGAGATACCCCGATCCAAGAGCTATTCCTTATCCGTTTGGTTTATTTCTTATCCGTTTGATCCAAAAAGATCCGCATTTCCTTCGATCTTTCTTAAGGCAGCCGGTGTAATACCGAAATGCTTACGGAATTTTCTTGTGAAAGTAGTAGTGGAGTTAAATCCGCATAAGGAAGCGATCCTTTTTATAGGGATATCCGTTCCCCGGATCAACATGCTGCTTTTTTTCATCCGTTCAGTGAGTATATAATGGTGAACAGGCTGGTAATACACCTCATTGAAAATTCTTTCCAGAGTGGATTTCCCCAGGCGGAATTGCCGGCATAAGGAAGATATATCAAGGCGTTTATCCAGGTTATTACGGACATAGAGGGAAATCTTCAACGCTATTTTTTCATCGCGGGACATTTTAACAAGTATTGCAAAGGGTCATAAAAAGGCAGTTTTTCCTGATTCTCTTGAGATCCCTTCGAGGACTTCCACATGATAACTATCCCTGTGCTGTACATAAGCAAAGGAGGGCAATGCCATAGCGCCTACTTTCTTTTTCTCCACACCGGCGGAAAAGCCAAGCAATATTTTTTCCTTACCCAGCTCTCTGGCACGCATCACTATACGGTATAAGGCCTGGCGATATATCTTATATCCCGGGTTATAAGCATAATCCAACCCGATGATCATAGGAATGTATGCCCCGGCGGATTGATAGCAATAGACCATACATACCGGATCATTCAGAAATTCTTCTTTGTCGTGAGGTTTTAACCGCAGTACCAATATTTCCCAGTGATCATTTAACAAGAGGCTTGAAAATATTTTTTCGGGTAATGGAAAAGTATTCAGTGTAAGGCGGTGATTCTTCACATTCAAATAAAGCCGGTGGAAATAGTCCGCTTCTTTAGAAGTAATGGCTCCCTTGATAACCGAAAGATCATAACAGGGAATATATTTCCTTACATCTTCCCTGAAATGTTGCTTTGATCTTTTGGACAAATGTTCATAATAGCCTTGGAAATCCCAGGTCATGTCCCGGACAATGTGCGTATCCGGCATGTTTATTTTCAGAAAGCCCTGATCTGTCATCAGATCATCGAGTTCGGGCCAGGGAATATGAAAATCCCTGATAACAGTATTAGCTGCCTGATAGGATTCTCCTATTTCGGTCATTTTTTCTATCAGCATGAGGAGGGCATCCTTCCACAGGGATGAATTTTTATTGATATATACGTGCTCTCCTTCTGTCAGTAAAGATCCCGTAGCCGTCACTTTTGAAACCATGTAATAAGGATCCGTCTTCCGCCTTTCTTCTACCTGAAAAGAGACTTCGGCGGTATATAGCATATCATCCTTCCAGAGCGCAGTGGTAAGAAAAGTACAGGCCACGATTTCACCGGCATGGTCCCTGATCATCAGATAATCAAAGAGCCAGTTGTCTTCCGGCTTTTCATTGCCGTGAAATGATTTTTCTAATGAAAGCAGGCCTTTCCAGTCAAATGAACCTTTGCCTGCAAACATCTTATCCCAGTCCGAATTTTTTATCTCCGCGATGCTTTTAGAATGAAATAATTTTAATGATGCGCTTCGCCCAAAGTGATGATGCAGGTTTTGTCCTGCAGAGATTGGCTCAGGTAATGGTTTCCTAAAAGCTTGATAAATTTTTTGCAATGAAAATTGCTCCTCGTTCAGCGCTGAGCGGAAGGCTGTACATAAAGCATCCACCATTGCCTGGATTTGTGCAAACCTGTGTAACCTGGTAATGGTGAAACGTACTCCCGTCTGGTTCACGGGCACAGCCGGAAAAACGCCCAGGTTCACATAGAATCCTTCATTCATCATTCGCCGCACAATATTGTATCCTGCAGAGGGAGTTCCAACACCTATGAAAAATACAGAGGCCTCAGTATCGGAGATAAGCGGTAAACCCGATTTTTCAAGCAGCCGCCTGGTAAACATTCTTTTCTCCCCAAGCTCAGCCTGCAGCTCATAGATCTCGGGGGAGAGGTGTATTGTAGCCGCAGCGATGGCGGCTCCTAACGCCGCCGGTTGCATGGGACCGGAAGTGATCATAGGCCCCCCGCAGGTTCGTACTTTTCTGGCAGATTCGGCATCCGGAAAAACGAGCGCTCCGCCTCCGGAAGCAAACGATTTATTCAGCGAACTGACCAATACCATCTTTTTATGAAGTTCCCGGCCATCGAGTACATAACCTCGTCCGTGCTTGCCATAAATACTCATACCGTGGGCATCATCTAAATAAACATGAAACGGCTCATACCTGTCCATCAGCCTGTATATTTCTTTTACCGGACAACCATCGCCGAACATGGAATAGATCCCATCAGCCATATACCATACTTTTGGGTAACGGCGACTAAGAAATTCTATTCTCCCGGCAAGAATATCCATGCGGCTGTGCCTGAGGATTTCCACATGGATACCTCTGGGTTTCAAAAGAGTTACTGCGGTTTGAATGGAATGGTGTGCCTGCTGATCCACAATCACAGCCTCATCATCACCGACCAGGACAGGAATAGCCGCTATATGACCTAAAGTAGTAGTGGGCGTGACCACACAATATGCTTCGAAAATACTTTCTAATAATTGTTCCAGTTCCCGATAAAGATTTAACGAAATATAAGCCCTGGACCCTGCAAACTGGGTCCCATGATCATCTATGGCTTTTTTTGCCGCTTCTTTAAGACGCGTATCATACTCCAATCCAAGATAACTGCAGGAGCCGAAATTGATTACCGGCTTCTTATTTAAAACAAGCATGTTTTTATAAACAGCATCCTCCTCATTATACAGATGTAAAATACCCTGCTTAACCCCATAGGACACCATCTGATCCACCATATCATAATATGAATTTCCCTTCAGCATGAGGATTCTGTCTTTGCCGTGCAAGATTGCAAGAATTTTTCGGCTGTACATCAGTCTAAAAGCGTATTTTTTGGAAAGCGTGATAAGTATAAACCACTACGTATAAAGACGTATATGAATTTTATTTTTCTAAGTATAAAGACGTATTTTTTAGTGGAAATTGGACGATACCCAAAATTTATCAGTACCTTTTGCACCACTTATACTCTCTTCTATGAAAAAAGTGTTACGCTCGACTTATGTGGACTTTGTATTGGAGAACAATTTATTGACGGCTACTTTTAAGAAAGGACTGCGTATTGATTTAGAGACAGCCAAGGAGATCGTTGCGACCCGGTTGAAGTTTACAGACGCCAAAATAATTCCGGTCCTTATTCTGAACGAGGGAGTGATCAGCATGGATAAAGCGGCAAGGGATTACTTAGCTTCGGAGGATGGTACCAAAGGAGTCAAAGCAGCTGCCATAGTACTGCGTTCGACTTTCGGATCTATGTTGGGAAATTTTTTCCTGAAGGTAAATACACCTGAAATGCCGGTAAAAATATTCTATGATACCACGAAAGCGATTCACTGGTTAAATAAATTTATTTCTTAATTTTAATTTCTTCTATTGTGGATAACAGATTCAGAAAAATAAACAAGCTGCTCAGTGAATATTCAAAAGGCAATTTTGACAGGGCTATCCCGCTGTCAGATAAGCTGGATGATCTGGATGCAATTATTTCAGGTATTAATATGTTAGGCGAAGAATTGAAAGCAATCGCCATTTCCAGGGACTATTTCAACAATATCTTACACTCGGTTTCAGATATGGTGTTTATCCTGAACAAACGCTGGAGAATTCATGATATAAATGAATCCGTTTGCAGGCAGTTAGGATATGACAAAAAAGATTTGATCGGCAGGTCTGTTATGTCCATTCAGGCTCTTCACGAGAAGAATATTTCATCGAGGTGGTTAAAAGAAGTGACTGAAAAAGATGAAGTCTCTCATACGAGCAGTTATTTTAACGATGTAAATCTAAAGCAAATTCCGGTACAGGTAAATGCCTCGCCCATCACGGGTGGAAATAACAAAGGTACTTTTGTTATTCTGACCGCCAGGGACAGCACCCTTCAGATCAGTACGGAGAATGCAGTTCTCCGGGCAATGATTGATGCGCAGGAAAAAGAACGTCACAGGATTGCAGGAGATATCCATGATAGTCTGGGGCAGCAGCTCTCCGCCATCAAATTCTTTATCGGAGCTATGGCAGACCGTTGTACGGACGTTAAACAAAAAGATAATCTCCTTGTTTCCAACAAAGCCTTAGTAAATGTGATTGGAGAAATGCGCAATATCTGCTTTGATCTGGTCCCATCCACCCTGGGAGAATTCGGACTGATGCAGGCCGTTAAAGAATTATGCAGTCAGCCTGCATATAAGGGTAAAGTCCGTTTCTTATTAAGAGAAGACGCCTCATTCCCTTCGTTACCTGCCGACATGGAAATTGATCTATTCAGGGTGCTGCAGGAGTTTATTACGAATGCGCTGAACCATGGTCAGGCTACAAATATCACGATCCGGTGCGGCTATACGTCAGGTATTGTCCGGGTTATATTGAAAGACAACGGCAGGGGGTTCAATACGGATGTGAATGGCTTCAAAGGAAGAGGGCTTCAAAACGTCAGGTCCAGAATTAAATCCCATAATGGAGAATTAATGATATCCAGCATGGAAGGAAAGGGAACTGTATTTAAGATTACTATTCCTGTAAGTGATAAAATAAAAAAAACAGCACCATCCAATATCAAATTCTAAAATATCATTTATGAAAGAAAGAGGATTTGACCAAAAGGTAATCCGTTTATTAATTATAGATGACCATCCCATGGTAAGGGAAGGAATCAGGCTCATGCTGCAATCGCCGTCTGTATCTTTCCTTTTTGAAATAAAAGAAGCTGAAAATGGAGAAGAAGCCATCCGTATGGTGAGAAATCACAATTTCGAGGTAGTGATGATAGATTATCAAATGCCCGGGATGTGCGGGGATCAGGTGATCAGGGACATGTTGCTATACAGGCCGGCACTAAAAATTTTAGCTGTTTCCAATTATGACGGGTTGGCTTATATCAGAAAGATGATGGCGGCTGGCGCCAAAGGGTATGTATTAAAGAATATTGAACCGCCGGAATTGATCCAGGCCATTAAAACAATTTTGAAGGACAAAATATATTATTCAAACGAAGTGGCGTCCAGGTTATTGGAATCTTCCCGGGACGGAAAGAACGCCTTAAAAGCCGGGAACAGATATCAGCTCACACCGCGGGAAATGGAAGTGCTTCAAATGATTGCAGAGGAAAAAACCAACGAGGAGATTGCATCCCAACTGAACATATCCAGGAGAACGATTGACACTCATCGCCAACGGATACTTCAAAAAGTCGGGGCCAAAAATACGGCCGGGTTGATCAAGGCAGCTTTTGAGTTGAAACTGATAGAAATTATATAATGGCTGATTAATCCTTCCATGAAATCTGACTGCATTTCCTTTCTCAAAGCATCATAGAGAACCGACGAAATTTAATATTGGTGACTCAATGGCATCTGACACGATAAAGTGCAACTCCATGCGGAGGGACAACGGCACTGATAGTACCTTGCGTCTTTTTTGTTTCTCCTGTCCATAAGTTAATCGTTGAATATCCACTTTCATTCTCCGGCAGCCCGATGACAGATGCCTGCATAGAGACTTGTTCAGACTTTTTATCGTCTGTATTAAATAGCCCCACTATAACATCTCCATTCGGTTCTGTCTTTACAAATACTTGCCGGTCATCAGAATTAACAAGCCTTTTTGCCGGAATACCATCTTGATCCACAGCGAGGACATCCACGTTCTTCAAATACTTCAGGTCGGGTTGATCCAGATGAGTGAGGTCAACACCAAGAATAAGAGGCGAAGCGCCAAGTGCCCACAGGCTTAACTGAGTCTTACGTTCATCGGAAGTAAGCCCGTCGTTGTCACCATTCCCCACTTCAATAGCATCATAATCATTAAAGCCTCCCGGTCCGCCATAAGGTTGCCATGCCGCCACATAGTCGAAGCGTTGCTTCACATTATTCCACGACGTTAACGGATAACTTGTTCCGGTCTTCTCATCACAGCTATAACATTCAATATCCGGAGCAAATTCCCATTGACTGGCATATTTTACCAGAGGTAACGCTATTTTTTGTGTAAAGCTTCCCTGTGTAATATCAAGAATCATCGGGCGGCCACTTTGTTGTATGGCTCTGCACCACGCCTCGATATCGGCCGTATTATTATCCGTCATCCCATCAAGTTTTATGAAGTCAACGCCCCATTCAGCAAACATATCGGCCCAGGAGTTGATAAATGCCTGAGCGCCGGGTTTATTAAAGTTAATCCTAACCATCCCGCCACAGTTATAATTATTTTCTTCTATGGAAGGTTCAGCAATTTGATCTGCTGTATAGGGTGCGCCCTTAATCGGGGTATTCCTGAGTACCGCTTGCTTCGAGATCCCGGGCGTAAGGTATATCCCGAATTTTAGCCCAAGACTATGAATATAGTCCGCCACTACTTTTATACCATTGGTATCTCCATGACCAGGAAATTTTTGGTTATCAATTACCCAGCGCCCGTAAGTATCTACATCGGGTCCTTTTTTATTTACGCATATATACCAGAAGTCATCAAGATTTACATACTCATATCCCAATTTCTGTAAACCGGATTCATGTAATGCACGCGCTTCAGCTTCCATCTTAGCGGCTGTCGGATCCTTCCTGAGAAAACTCCAACTGCTCCAACCGAGAACAGGTTTATCAACCTTAGTAAAAACCATTTGTTGGGCAGTACCAAAAGTACCGATGGCACTCATCAGTATGATCATGAAAGCGCCTGTAAGCTTCTTAAAAAGATGGATGATTTTACCGCATAACCGAAATATTAGCATAATCTTTTGCTTTAATGATGACATGGTAACAACAGTCGTATTGACTGGCGCCCCATACCTGCAAACCTTTTATTCAAATGAGCTACAAGAGACAATCACGGGAAGAACATGACATTAAATCAGGATGAAATCAATTCCGGTGAATATTTTCTTACTCACTCATATCCAAAAAGAAAGCTTTCGTTCCGATATCAGGTGAGGTGCCGACCACCGTACTCCAATCATTAGAATTTGCCTGTACAAATATCTTAATTCCCTGCGTACTCGAGAGTCCCGGTATTTTGCTCCTGACAATACCGTATTCAAATCTCAAAGTATCGCCGCTTTGCTGAACAGCGCCCATCTTATAATAACTGCTTACATTGATATTACTAAAAGTAAAGCTTGCCTGATTAGCCCCCCCCGTAAAAGGATCTACATCCAGCCATCCGCCAAAAACAGTCCCTTCTATCAACATATCATATCCGCCGCCGGGCATATCATTACTGATAAAACCTGTAGCCGGATTATTATCCATGTCTATATACATGTCGTAAATATTTCCATCTGATACTTTCGTGATCTGCTCGAAATAGACATACAAATAATTACCGTCATAATCGTACTTAGCTTCAATAAAATTACCTGAATTCTTTCCTCCGATAACTACATTATGGGTAACGGTATCCCAATCTGATAAAGTATTGTCATTCAGATTTACGGAAGATCCTTTGGAAAGATGGAGAACCGTGGAGGCTTCCGCTTCTTTCCCATTCTCCCCTATAGCGATAAGAGTAGGAACATATTTACCTTTATGAGGATAAGTATGGACAGGACTCGCTTCTGTGGAGGCAGTTCCATCGCCAAAATCCCATTTATAGGAGGTGGCAAATCTGGAAAGATTTTCGAATTGCACCGTAAATCCTTCAGTCGTATAGCTGTAAAACGGATCAGGCATCATGCCGGGCTTTTCCTTTTTACACGATATAACACTCAGAAAAACAAATGAGATGGTTGACAATAACAAAATGTTCTTTTTCATCTTCTAAAAATTTAAAATAGTTTCCATCAAAGCGTTCGACTTTATAATAGTTTCATCAGGGATTTTGCACGCAAAGCTTATTGGCCTGGATCTCATCAATAGGTATATAATATTGTATCTTAGGATCATCAGGTTGAATTATCTCATTAGGATAACCCTTAGGAACGACAGAAAGATCTATATTAGTCGCCTGAAGCCCTTGCAGATGATAACCCCAATAATCCCTGACCAGGGGCAAATTATTGCGGAATAGATCGAACATGCGAAAGCCTTCAAATGCCAGTTCTATGCGCCTTTCATTCAGCACTGCCTGTAAAACCGTCATACCTGCAGGGACCACGCCGTTGTATAAATTATTCTGAAGCCCTCTGTTTGCCCTTATCATGTCCACATCCTTAAGGGCCGCATCAGCATTACCTGATTTAGCATAAGCTTCGGCACGATTTAAATAAACCTCTGCCATCCTGAACATAATAGGGGAACTAAGCGTCGGGCTTCCTCCCTGGAAAGAAAATTTTGAAATATAATAAGTGGGAATACCATTCTTCAAAACAATATTGCCATTATCATCGTAGAGTGGAATGATATAGCTCCATCTCACATCCTCAGAATGTTGGCCCATTAAGTCCCTCAATGATGAAGAGGCAAATTCCTCACCCCAGCCACTGTTTCCATTCGAATATACCATAGATGCAAGGGAACCGAATTTCCCATAATCTTCTTTATCAGTAAAAGCAATACACCAAATTGTGCCAGGGCTCGACTGGGCATTGGCAAACATCGTTTTATACTGATCAGATGTGCATAAAGAAAATCTCCCCGAACTGATAACAGAATCGGCATAATTTATACAATCTTTATTATCTCCTTTATATAAGAATACTCTGGATAACAAGGCCCAGGCAGCTTCCTTGCTGGCAAATATAACTCCCCGGGGCTTATTCATAAGTTCAGATCCCTTAAGAGCATCACTGATCACCTGATCATAAACCTCGGCCACACTGGACCTGGCCTTTTGGCTTGGGTCATTGGAAGAAAGGCGTAAAATGATACCTGGCGCTGTGGAATCCCGGGTATAAAGCTTTGCAAAGAATCTGACTAAATTGAAGGTGCAAAATGCTCTCAGGAAATAACATTCGCCGACAAGCTGTTGCACAGCCGGGTCGGGTCTTGAGGAAGAATCCCTTCCGACCGCTTCAATTACTGTGTTACAATCATTGATAATTTTATATGATACATACCAAAAGTATCTTGCATTGGTTTGTGTGGGTGCATGATTATAAGTGAAGCTCAAAAACAACGGGTCTTCCGTAACCTGGGCACAGGTGATATTATCGCCTGCAAAGCCGCTCATCTGGAAATACTGTCGCAAATACATATTATTCTGGTCCACTGTTCCATTGAAACTGACGTGATCCTTCATTAATGAGTAAGCTCCATTCACGGCATCCGTCAGACCGGTAATGTTCGAGGTAAGTGTCTCGGTGGTTATCGCATCGCTCGGCCGTATCTCTTTAAGGCAGCCTGAGAAGCATACACAACAAGAAATACCTAATATCCCCAATGCTATTTTATTAGGAAAGGTTCCATAAGTTTTTTCCGCAGGAAAACAGATCCCTAATCTCCGGATAAAATATCGACAACTATTTATTAAAGACTTCATGATAAAATATTTTAAAATTTGAGATCTATGGTGAACAGATATTGATGATTATTCGGATACTTAAAGTCATCTACCCCCGGCATGGCAAAGGCCTGAGGAGTAATGGTCACCTGTGGATCCTGCCCGATGAAATTTGTAAAGGTGTAAACATTGTCAGCGGATACGGAAAATACCAGACTTTCCAAATGCAACTTTTTAGCTAACGAAGGGACAGCATAACTTAAGGAAATATTCCTCAACTGAATAAAATTCCCATTATACAGGTACCTGGTGGACGGCTCCGTGGAGTTGGCGGCATTTTGCGGACTGGGGTTGGTAGCATTATCTCCCGGGTGTGTCCAAATACTATATCCTTTAGGTAATACTATTTGATTATATAATGGTTCATTTCCGTCATTCATAGCAAACCTGAGATTATTACTGTAAACTTTATCTCCATGAACAAAATAAGCATTTACACTAAGCGAGATGTTCTTAAAACTAAAAGTGTTGGTCATCCCGCCTTGAAAATCGGGTAAAGCGGAACCCATCGCTTGCAAAGTCGCGTTAGCATAATTTGAAGTAGTGACCACACCGGTTACCTTTCCCGAACTGTCTTTTTGCACCTGCTCCCATAGAGGGGCGCCTGTTTGCTTATCTACACCTTTCCATACAGGAAGATACCATTCGTAAAGATTGCTTCCATTTTGATATATCTGAGAATTCCCCCAGGAATCTACGTGAACAAATGGTGCATGTAAGCCGCTAAGTTTATTGTTATTAAAACTAATATTAA
>SCQT01000199.1 GCA_004322015.1 Chitinophagaceae bacterium | reverse complement strand
ATATCCGCTTTTGCATGTTATTTTGAAGGTTGAATGCCATAAAAAAGAATGAAATTGAATTATTGATTTTGCTCGTTTGCGTTCCTGATCTTTGAATGTGCACGTTCGTCTGCCTTCACTTTAGCAAGCGTGTCACTGGCTTGTGTAACTAATTCGGGGATTTTGCAATTATCCACAATACTTTGTAAGGTGGCCTTGGCATTGAAGTAGTCATTTTGTTTCCAGAAAATATTCCCTAACATGATATAAGCGCTGGCTACCCAATAGTCATAGGAAGGCGTATTTTTAATGACATCATAAGCCGCATTGGAAGCATTACTCAGATCATTTTGAGCAAAATAGCATTGTGAAATGAAGAACCTGGATTCTGCTCCTAATTCAGACTTGGTCATTTGCGCAACAGTTTTATAGTTGACGATGGCTGAATCATATTCGTTTTGTTGCTGTTGTGCACGTGCCAGATAAAAATATCCTACTATTTGATCGTCCGTGCTGATACCCGGCGTTTGCAGCAGATTTTGTGCGCTGGCACTGATCTGAGACCATTGCGATAACTCATAATTGCAACGAAGGATGCCCCGCAATGCAGTCAGTGTATTTTCTTTGCTGGTGGATAATTGCTTCAGTTGAGTGAAGTAACCGAGAGCTTGTTGATAGTTTTTGTTTTGATAAAAGCTGATCCAGGAGGCCTGGGACGCGGACCGTTCTGAGTACAAGCTGGTACTTTGCGAAAGGACAAAAGCATAATGGGTTAATGCATTCGCATAATCCTTTTGATTGAAATAACTTTCCGCTAAATAAAAATGCGCAGGTAAGACAAATTGTCCCGAAGGAAATTTGCTCAGATAATTATTCAGTTGCGTAATAGCTGAAGCATATTGATTATTTCCAAAGCTCGATTCTCCGGCTGCATAGGTAATGGAATCTTCCGCAGAAATGGTTACTGTATGCCCGGTTGATTTCAGGAAATTCAGATAAGCATCCGGCTGGCCGCTATTCACATATAAAGTACGAAGGCTTTGTAAAGCATCATTTGCCTGTGAGCTGTTGGGATATTGAGTAACCACTTTTTGATAACTGCTGATGGCTCCCTGCTGATTATTCAGATTGAAATCGGCTAATCCCAGCTTAAGTAATGCTTTGGGTGCATTAGGATCATCAGGATTATTAATGACTTTCTGCAGGTACGGAATCGCCTGGTTATATTGTTCATTGGTCATGTAGGTAATGGCAATCTGGTAATCCGCTTCACTGTTGTACGATGACCGGGGGTACTGACTGGAAAGCTGCTGCAGGAGAGACAGCTTCTGGCCTGCATTCCCGGTAACACCTGCAATAATTCCTTTTTGGTACAGCGCATAATCACTGCCGGGCTGGCCCGAAGCGATAGCCTTGTTATACAAACTTTGCGCATCTGTATAATTTTTCAACATATAATAGCAATCCGCCGTCCTTAAAGTGGCGTCATTCGCGATCTGCATGCCGTTGGCGCCGAAAACATGTTGCGCTAACTGAAACTGTTGCAATGCGTTTTCATACTCTTTCCTTTTGAGATAACTGTAACCTAAGTTATAATGCGCAGTTTGCACATTAGCTTCGCCTAAGGCAGCCGGTGTGTTTCCTCCAAAGGCCAAATATTGATTGGTAGAGACAACGGCTTCATCAGGATTGCCCTGGCGAAGGGCTATCTCCCCTTTCCAGAAATAGGCTAATTGCTGCATTTGCGGATCAACGGGATACTGTAAGGATTTATTCAGTAAGTCACCAGCCTGATTCAGATCTCCGTCATTGATAAGTTGTACTGCTCTCCCAAAAGTGATCCGCTGATAGGCACGCTGGGCATCCGGTGATGTTTTAGGGACAGAGGAGATGGCATCCAATGCATTTTTATAATCATTGGTATTCATGAAAAGATGTGCCAGTAATTCCTGTGCTTCAGTGGAATAACCGGAATTGGGGTATTCCGTGGTAAATTGTTTTAACGTGTTAAGCGCAGCATCCTGGTATCCCAATTCATACGAAAGCTTTCCATAATTGAACCTGGATATTTCCTGCTGCTTTGGATTGTAATTGGAACGCGCACAAAAAGCAAATGCATTTCTTGCCTCAGCTTTTTGTCCTGTCCTGAGGTAACAGTCACCTAAGAGATACATGGAGTTCTGGCCCAGTGAGTCCTCAGTTCCGCTCAATTGTTTGAATCCTGCGATGGCTTTGGAAAGATTATTTTCCTGGTAATAGCAATAAGCAAGTTCATAAACGTCTTCCTTAGTTAAAGTCCCGGCGCCTGCTTCATATTCTTCCAGATAAGGCAATGCTTTGGAGTATTCTTTTTGTTCAAAATAAGTTTGACCTACTAAATGCTTCAGATCATTATTGTAGTATAAATTGCCTGAGGCTAAATAGGGCTGGGCATAGGATATGACTTTGTCAGGTTTATCCTGGTAATAATAGATCTCCGCAATGTAATAGGGTACGATCAGATTGTACTTGGGTTCATTTACCACCCGCTGAAAGCTTTGCAACGCATCGGGATAATTTTTGTTGTAATAAGCTATGAATCCGTAATAATAATTAGCCGGAATATAATATTGATTATGGACGTCTTTGATAGCGCTGAATAACGGCTGGGCTTTATTGAATTCTTTCATGTTGAAATAACAATAGCCGAGTTCAAACTTTGCCTCTGCTATGTCATTATTGGAGAGGTTGTTAAAGCCTGCCTGTTCATAATAAGGAATCGCCTCTTCCAACTGATTATGGCGGAAATAGTATTTCGCTAAATAGTAAGCGGTTAATTGCTTGCGGGGATTATTGTCCACCTCCCGGATATATTTCTTTGAAAGATCTACTGCATCAGGCTGATCCAGTTGTAAAGCACACATGTTAAAATAATATTGGGCGTTTTGCAAGACAAGTTGCCGGTTGGTCTCCTGGAAATATCCGATTTCATGAATAGTTTGCCTGAACATAGGTTGGGCTTCTGCATACAGGCCCTGCTGGTATAATTCCTGGGCCTGTTTGTACTGATACGATGGATCGGCGTATATGGCAGTTTGTTGTCCAAAAGAAACTGCAGGGATTATCAGGAAACACGCGGAGATAATCAGAAATGCCTCTGACTTTAGTACCCGTCTCTTACGGGTGGTTGTTTGTATCACATCATTAATCTTGAGGAGTGAATGCATGAAACTTGTTTTAAGATAATGTAACGCCCTATGGTTCTATTTATTTTCGGGCTGGAAACTTTTCCCGAATGAGGACAAAGATAAAGTTTTCTGTTTTCTATTATGAAGCTATGCACCGCTTGTGGATATTTCTTTTGAACGGTTAAAATTTGATTATTATTTTCGCCTGATAAATTGAATCTTATGACAAAGATTTCTTCAGTAAAGTACACTAATGCCTATGTTAATTTGGGTATGCTTATTCTGCGGGTTGCCGCAGGATGGATGATCTTCCGTTTTCATGGATTGATGAAAATAGAGCATTTCAGCGAGATAGCCCATCGGTTTGCCAATCCGCTGCATATCGGCAGTTATGCATCTTTTTTACTCGTGATATTTGCAGAAATTATATGTGCTCCGCTGGTAGTGCTCGGCCTTTTCACACGCTGGGCAACAATCCCGTTGATTATCGAGTTGCTTGTCCTCATATTTTTGGTTCATGGGGGCTTTGGTTTTCGTGATGTGGAAGTCGTCATTTTTTATCTGGCCGGATTTGTGACTACGCTGCTCATTGGCCCCGGTAAGATATCATTGGACGGATTGATTTCCAGGAAATAAATTTAACAAAACACTAACAAGATGTTTTCGACTGTCACTACCATCAGGGTGCGATATGGAGAAACGGACCAGATGGGGTTCCTGTATTATGGAAATTATGCGCTGTACTATGAAGTAGGAAGGGTGGATATGATCAGGCAACTGGGAATTACTTATAAAGAATTGGAAGAAAAAGGGATCATCATGCCCGTGGTGGAATTGAAAAGCAAATACATACGGCCTGCGTTGTATGATGATTTAATTACGGTTAAAACCATCCTGAGAGAATTTCCCAGTGACCACAAGATCTCTTTTCATTCGGAATTATATAATGAAAAACAGGAACTGTTGAATATCGGAACTACAACCTTAGTCTTTTTGGATGCTGCTACCAGGCAAAAAATTTCGATGCCGGCGGTTTTGCAGGAAAAGCTGGAAAGCTTTTTTAATTGAATTTCTGTTTGCTGATCGGGCTTTTATTATTTATCTCTTTTCCCAACCTGATGGAAGTTTTGTTGTCATGAAATTTCTACACACAACTGTGAAAAGAATCGTGAAGAATTTCAATATATAAAAAGATACCGGATGAAAATACAACAAATTCTTGAAGTGATAGAAGCACTTGCTCCGCCTCTCTATCAGGAACATTATGACAATGCCCGTTTGCTCACCGGGCGCCCCGAATGGGAAGTAACCAAAGCCCTGCTCACTTTGGATGCCACGGAAGCGGTAGTGCGGGAAGCTGTGGAAAAAAGATGCAATCTCATCATTGCGCATCATCCCATTATTTTCGGCGGATTGAAAAAACTGACCGGCAGCAATTACGTGGAACGCGCCGTGATACTTGCCGTCAAAAATGATATTGCCATCTATGCTGCCCACACTAATCTGGATAATATGCTTGCCGGCGTCAATGATATGATCTGTGAAAAGTTGGGATTGATCGGCCGGAAGATTTTATCTCCTTCCCCCGGCACCCTGAAAAAACTTTACACTTTTGTTCCGCATGCTGATGCTGAAAAAGTGCGGCAGGCATTGTTTGAGGCAGGGGCGGGAAATATAGGTAATTACAGTGAAGCCAGTTTTAATGCCGCCGGTACAGGCACCTTTAGGGGTAATGAACAAACAAATCCTTATGTAGGAGAAAAAGGCACGGCACATCATGAACCGGAAACGAAGATCGAAGTTATTTTTCCGAAACATCTGGAAAAGAGAATATTGAAGTCATTGTTCAGCAATCATCCGTATGAAGAAGTGGCTTATGACATAATTTCTCTGGACAATGCCAATCAGGAAATCGGCAGCGGCATGATAGGTGAATTGGATAAACCGGTGGATGAAATGGAATTTTTGAGAAGGATCAGCCGGCAGATGAAGGCGGAAGGTATCCGCTATACTGCGTTATCCGGGAAACCGGTGACAAAAGTAGCCGTCTGCGGCGGAGCCGGCAGTTTTTTATTGAAAGATGCCATTCGTGCCGGAGCGGAGATGTTCATCAGCGCTGATTTCAAATATCATGAATTCTTCGATGCTGATAATCAGATAGTTATAGTGGATATCGGACACTTTGAGAGCGAGCAGTACACCGTGGACATATTTTATAAAATTTTAACGGAAAAGTTCCCTACCTTTGCACCTCTAAAATCCGAAAGTAGAACGAATCCAATAAATTATCTGCACTAATCAATGGCAACTGTAAAAGAGTTCTCAGTAGAAGAAAAGCTGGTATCGCTGCTCCGGCTTCAAAAAATAGATTCCAATCTGGATGAAATTGAGATCCTGAAAGGGGAGCTTCCCATGGAAGTAAAAGACCTGGAAGATGAGTTGGAAGGTTTAAATACCCGTCTTACCAATCTGGAAGATGAGATCAAAGGTGTCGAGACCTTTATTTCCGAAAAGAAGAATGCAATTAAAGATGCGGAAGCGAACATCAAAAAGTATGAGAAGCAGCAGGACAATGTAAAAAATAACCGCGAGTATGAAGCTATTACGAAGGAAATAGAGATGCAAACCCTCGAGAATAAGCTGAATGAAAAGCAAATACGCGAGGCCAATGACAGAATTAAAGAAAAAAATGTGGTATTTGAGTCAGCCAGGAAAGCAATCAAAGATAAAGAGGGAAATCTTAAACACAAGAAAGCAGAATTAGAAAAGATCATTGCCGATACGGATAAAGAGGAAAAGCAGCTTGAAAAAGAATCTGAAAAAGCAGGCGAAGAAGTGGAATCAAGGCTGTTAGCTGCTTATGAAAAAATCCGTAAGACCTATCGCAACGGATTGGCAGTGGTAAGCATTGAAAGAGACTCCTGCGGCGGATGCTTTAATATGATACCTCCTCAAAGACAGGCAGAGATACGCCAGCGAAAAAAGATTATCGTGTGCGAGCATTGCGGGAGGATATTAGTGGATTCGGATCTTTTTAATTCCGTTACGACGAAAAAATAAAGAAATGGTCAGGTTTTTGCGACAAGGGACACTGCATCAGGTGTCCTTTTTTTATGGGAATAATCCAGGGAAAACCAAATGAAGAAATATCAAATAACAAACAAATCCCCCTATCAAACACTGGATTCAGTACCTGGAACATTAAATATTATTTGTGATTGCTGATTTGAGCTGGGGATTTATTAAATAGATATCGTGGCATGAATATGTTGCTTAAAAAACTTATAGATCCTGTTTGTATCTTTTCTTTCCTTCTCATACCCTGCTTCGTTCACGGTCAGGCAAAGGTTTTTGATTTTAATACCCGTTGTGAACAGGCTTATCAGCAGATCATGATGATGAAAACGGCAGAAGGGCAGCGCATGCTGAATGAAGAAAAGAAGTCTAACCCTAATAACCTCGTTCCCTACTTTCTGGAAAATTATATTGATATGTTCACTTTGTTTTTCCATGAGAATGAAGCAGAGTTTAACGCCGCGTATCCGAACCGGGAAAAACGTATCCGGCTCATGCAACAGGGACCCAAAAATTCTCCTTTCTATTTGTTTACGCAGGCAATGATCTATGAGCAATGGGGCATTGTGAAACTGAAATATGAAGATAATGTATCTGCCATGTGGGATTTCAGAAAGGCTTATATGATCATTGAAGAAAACAACAGGAAATTTCCGGACTTTTCGGCAAACAAGATTATCATGGGACCCATGCAGGCAGTGATAGGCACGGTGCCTTCGTCTTATCGCTGGATAACTAATATATTAGGGTTTTCAAACGGAAGCGTGAACGAAGGGATGGCGCTTTTAAAATCTTATATTGATGATCCCGGAAATTATGAATCCCTTTTCAGGGACGAGGCTTGTTTCTACTATGCCTATATGGAATTTTATATTGCACACAGGCCCGAAGCGGCCATGAAATTTATACAGGATCAGAAACTGGATATTGTCAATAATGTCTTATATGGCTTTATGGCTGCCAATCTTGCCCTCAATAATCATGAGGCGGGTTATGGGTTACGGATCATTGAGAATATGAAGAAAGGCCCCGAATACCTCAAGATGCCTGTATTAAATTATGAATTGGGTACTTTGAAGTTATATCACATGGAACTGAATGATGCCATTCATTATCTGACCCTTTTTGTAAATAATTTTAACGGGAAGTTTTATGTTAAAGATGCCTTATCCAAGCTGAGTTGGGCTTATTATCTGTTAGGTAACATGAAAGAGGCGGAAAAATACCGGCAGTCGGTCTTAACAAAAGGAAATGCGGTGGTAGATGCGGATAAAGCGGCACTGCGGGAAGCAAAAGCAGGGGGGTGGAGTGACCCGGGGATTTTGAAGGCACGCATGCTGATGAACGGCGGGTATTTTAAGGAAGCTTTGCACGTGCTCATGCAAAAAAAGATTGAGGATTATCCTGATCTGGTCAATAAAATAGAATATGCCTATTTCCTTGCACGGATAAATGACGAATTGGGAAATGAAAAGGAGGCCATCCCGTTGTACCAGGCCACTATCAGGGCGGGAGCGAATCGCCCTGAATATTATGCTGCCAGATCTGCCTTGCAATTGGCTTTTATTTATGAGAAAAGAAAAGATACTGCGATGGCCCTGAATTATTTTCGTCAATGTCTGGAGATGAATGAAAAAGAATATAAGAGTTCATTGGATCAGAGAGCAAAAGCCGGTATCAACCGCTTAACTATCCGGTAGGGAAACCAATTATAGCATAAAAGTTTATATTTTTACATAAACTTTGATGGTTACGTACCATGACTGACCTGCGAAAAACTACGCATTTTGTTATGCTGACCTGTGTTCTGTGTTTCACGGGCTATTTAGGTCATGCCCAGGACATTCACCTCTCTCAATTCTACGAAACACCGTTATTGAGAAACCCGGCCCTGGCTGGTATATTTACAGGTGATTATCGCATAGAAGCCGTTTACCGGAATCAATGGGCAAGCGTAACCGTACCTTATCAAACCGGCGCCCTAAGCGGAGAAGCGAGGTTCCCGATCGGCCGTCATAATGATTACATCACAGGCGGGCTGCAGTTGTTGTATGATGTGGCAGGTACCTCCCGTTTTCAGACAACGGAAATTATGCCTGCCATCAATTACCACAAATCGCTGAGCGATGCAAGAAGCATGTACTTGTCGGTAGGATTTATGGGAGGGATTACACAACGCCAGTTTAATCCTGCTCATCTCACTTTTGACGATCAGTATAATGGAATCAACTTTGATCCTTCGGCGCCCAACGGAGAAAACTTTTCAAAATTGGGTTATACCTATCCCGATATGGCAACGGGTATCAGTTTTAACAGCACCTTCGGAGAAGATGTAAACTGGTTTGTAGGGGCATCTTATTATCATTTTAACCATCCCAAAGTATCTTTTTTTAATGACCCGTCTATTGAGCTGAGCCCCAAATGGGAATATAATGCAGGACTAACCTCGCCCCTGGGATCTTTTGGGAAGCTGATCATACAATATAATCAGCTAAAACAGGGTATGTTTTCAGAAGTAATCGCAGGCGGACTCTTGGGCTATACCCTTCAGATAAAGCAAGGCGCTGCCGAAAATCCCGATATGATCTATGGGGGAGTATTCGTGCGATGGAATGATGCCATTATCCCGGTGATTAAGTTGGAGATGAATAAATATGACATAGGCTTTAGCTATGATATTAATGTATCTCAATTAAGCAAAGCCAGCCAGACATTTGGCGGATTTGAAATTTCCCTTTCTTACATTGGATTTTTCAACTCCGCCAATAGTTCGGCTAATAAACTTGAATGTCCCAGGTTTTAATTTCCCGAAAAGTCTTCAGGGCTGATGATCCTGAAAATAGCAGCGGCCACTATTCCGCCTGCTAAGTTGGCTACAATATAAATCCAGATATTAAACCAGGCTGATAAGCCAAAGAGGCATACTCCTAGTCCGACAGCGCTGTTAAAGGCTGCTCCGGTAAGACTGCCTACAGCAAACACACCGGCACCTACGGTAAAGCCGATGGCTAAGCCGAAATAACTGTTGCCGGCAGTTTTTGAGGAGGTAGCAGTGGTTAAAACCGTCAGTACAAGGGCAAAGGAAAACAGGAATTCGGCCACTAACCCCCGTACTATGTCCATGTGAGTTAATGGTGGCACGCCGGTCGTTTCCGGGCGTCCTATCAGCAGCCATCCGATAATGGCGGCGATAATACCCGCTGCAAGCTGGGCAATCCAATAGCTGATCATTGTACCGTAGGAGATCTTGCCCCGGATAGCCACGCCAAGGGATATCCCCGGATTATAATGTCCACCCGAAATGGGGCCGCCCATGTAAACCATAACCATCAGGACAGCTCCTATAGCAAGCCCGGCGATGGCAGGGCTGTAATGCACACTTAGCACTACCGTCAGCACTAAGAAAAAAGTGCCGATAAATTCTGTTAACCAGTTTTTCATTGTTGAAAGGTTTAGAGATTAAGGAAATAAATGTGGATTTACACCTCTAAAAGTAGGAATGTTTTTTGAAAAACATAAAAACTGTTAAAGTTTCGAAAAAGATGGGGTTATTCTATAGACTGGTTCATAATTTGTTCTTACTTTCGCGGAGGGATTTTGAAAAAAAATTGTGAGACTATTGGAAAATTTCTAAAGATGTATTAGATTTGAGGGGAATATGTACAAAAAGGTTACTATACTACTTATAATGTTGGCTTCTACCATAGCATTCGCCTACGGACAAAGCAGTTACCCGCCGCATGGACAAGGCTTCCCGTCACAGAATCCCGATCCGCAGACAAAGGTCCTTAAAGTATATCCCAACCCGGCTTCATCCCAGATCAATTTTGAAGTGTTGAATAATAACGAAAACGCATACGAAATTATTGTGTACAATTTTTTAGGTAAAAGGCTGGACGATCTCAAGAATGTCAGTGGGACAAAACAATTGGATTTAAGCAATTATTTCAGCGGGATATATATTTACCAGGTTCGCGATCAGAAAGGGAATTTGGTGGAATCCGGTAAGTTCAATGTAATCAGACAATAAAACTTTCTCGACATCATTTATAGGAATGCCTGCCTTTCATGAAGGACAGGCATTCCTTTTTGTGAATGAAATCTCGATTATGCTGTACCTGCATGTGGCTGTATGGAAGGATTCACACCCAATTTCATTTTGGGTTTAAGATAGTATCTGGATCATGCCCCGGAATATCTGCCGCTGAGGCAATAAAAGACAAAATGGCTGTTACCAGGAACAGATGGCCGCAAAGCATCTCAAATCCATGACTTCCTGTCCATCCCCAAGGAGAATGTAATCTTTAAATCCTTTTGATATCACTCCTGCTATTTGAACAACCAAGCAAATCCAAACTTAATCCACAAATAAGGGGGCAGATAGTTTAACTGTCAGGATTGCTACTCAGAAATACGAGATGGCCCGCTACCGGAAAGGATTGATCCGGAGCCTGGAAATGCCATTTTGTCGGAATTTTTGTTTGGCAAAATAATTGACTAACCGCCTGAAAAGTAAGTGGCAATTGTTAACTTTGCAGGCTTATCAACGATAATTTGTTTATCCTGAGAGGATGGGCTTGCGAGATTAATTTTTATAACGCGAAAAAGTTTATTCAGTGCAAAAAAAAGAACAAGAACCTGATTTTTCCAGTGATATGGAACAGGAAGAAAGCGGGCAGGATTTCCAGGGGCAGGGGAATGTGCAAGAAGAGAAAGATACAAAGGAGGCTGCGGATAAAGATCCTAGAGTGACACAACTGGAAGATCAATTGCAAGAGCAAAGGGATAAGTATCTTCGCCTGGTGGCAGAATTTGATAATTACAGAAAACGGATAGCCCGGGAAAAACTGGATTTAATACAGACTGCTAATAAAGACGTCATTGTTTCCCTCCTGGATATTCTGGATGATTGTGATCGTGCCGCCAGTCAAATGGAAGACAGCGATGATGTAAACAGTGTGAAAGAAGGAGCATTTTTAATTTTTAATAAATTAAAAAATCATTTGCAGGCCCTGGGTCTCAAAGAAATGAAAAGTCTCCATGAGGATTTTGATGCTGAATTGCATGATGCCATTACGGAAATTCCCGCTCCCACTGAGGATTTAAAAGGAAAGGTGCTGGATAATGTTCAGAAAGGGTATTATCTGAATGACAAATTGATTCGTCATGCAAAAGTAGTGGTAGGAAAATAGGAGGTAGCCAGAAATGATGATATGACAAAAAGAGATTATTACGAAGTGTTAGGCGTTTCCCGTAACGCTTCACAGGATGAGATTAAAAAAGCTTACCGGAAGGTGGCCATGCAATATCATCCTGACAGGAACCCGGGGAATAAAGAAGCTGAAGAAAAATTTAAAGAAGCAGCAGAAGCTTATGAAGTACTGAGCAGCCCGGATAAACGCGCCCAGTATGACCGTTTCGGGCATGCCGGGATGAGAGGCTCCGGCGGATTTGGCGGCGGCGGAATGCGAATGGAAGATATTTTCACCAATTTCGGTGATATTTTCGGAGACGATATTTTTGGAAGCTTTTTTGGCGGAGGACGTTCTCAGCAACGCCACGGAAGAGGAACACCCGGCACTAATCTCCGTGTAAAGATAAAACTTGATTATGCCGAGATCGCCAATGGAGTTAACAAAAAAATCCGTGTTAAAAAATATATTACCTGCCAGCAATGTGATGGAAGCGGCGCCAAAGATAAAAGTTCATTTCAGACGTGCACCCAATGCGGCGGTTCAGGACAAGTACGGAGAGTAACTTCCACTTTCCTCGGTCAGATGCAAACCGTCACCACCTGTCCTGTTTGTAACGGTGAAGGGACTATTGTTACTTCCAAGTGTAATAATTGCCATGGCTCCGGAAGAGTATATGGAGAAGAAACTGTTTCTATAGATATCCCTGCCGGTGTACAGCAGGGTATGCAGCTTAGCGTGGGTGGTAAAGGCAATGCAGGTGAAAGGGGGGGGGCGCCCGGAGATTTGATAATTCTGATAGAAGAAGAAGCGCATCCTGAATTACAACGTGATGGGCTCAACGTAGCCTATGATCTCTATATCTCCCTGACTGACGCTATTTTTGGAAGCCAGCAGGAAGTTCCCACCATTGAAGGCCATGCGAAGATAAAAATACCCCCGGGTACCCAAAGCGGGAAAATATTCAGATTAAGGGGTAAAGGATTCCCTGCCCTTCAGAGCAATGACAGAGGAGATCAATTGATCCATGTCAATGTGTGGACCCCGCAGACACTGAGTGCGGAAGAAAGAGGCATATTCGAAAAGTTGAGGGATTCTGAGAATTTAAAACCTAATCCCGGAAAATCGGAAAAGAGTTTCTTTGATAAAGTGAGGGATGTTTTCAGTTAGCAGATCCGGCAGGTAAATGTTCCGCTCTCTGCACTAATTTCAGGAAGGCCTTTCGGTCATTCTTGTTGTATTTCTCTTTTAAATGACGGATAATTTTTTCGATCATTGGATAATTCCCTCTATCCGTATAGGCGGATTGCTGCAGTAACATACCGAATAAAGTAACTGCAGCAGCAAACTGTACACCTTCATTTGCATGTTTAAAAGCCATCACTTTGTAAGGGATTTCTTTGATCAGTACATGTTCCTTTCCGTTACAAATAGTTTGATATTGCAAGGCTACTGTAGCCAGGATTTTACCGGAACTGTAGCCATCGGCTAAATTAATGCCGGGATCAGGGTGAAGCTCATAAAAAGCGGTGATATTTTGACCGTAACCTATCTCACCTCCCGGCTAATATTCAGCATGGCTGTCACGTTTTCCACCGGTATTATTCTCATAGCCGATCAACCTATAAGAAGTTACCAGTTCCGGATTAAAAATGGCTTTCATTCTTGCGTTGGCAGCCATGGAGATCAATATTTTCCTGTAATTCTTGCTGTTGAATAACCTTAATGCTTCTTCTTCGTCGTCTATATAAACAAAATTCCCCTGCCCCCATTGAGCCAGTGTTTCCAGTTTAGAATCTTTGTAGTTCCCCATTCCCACACCAATGCAGGTGAGATAAATACCCCAGTTGTGATATTTGGTAACCAGCTTCCGCATATCTTCATCGCTGGTTTTGCCAACGTTAAAGTCTCCGTCAGTAGCGATAATGATGCGGTTATTCCCATGAGGAGTGAAATTTTTTTTAGCAAACTCAAAAGCCTTCTCAATTCCCGCCCCCCCTGCCGTAGTGCCCCCTGCAGTTAAGTTATGGATGACATCCAGGATTTTGCTTTTCTCATTGCCTGAAGTGGGGGGCAGAGCTACGGATACATCGCCTGCATAAACCACCACCGAAATCTTATCTGATGGATCCAGTTGATTTGCGAGGACACTAAACGCTTTTTTCAGCAAGGGGAGCTTGTTGCTTCTGGCCATGGAGCCGGAAATGTCAATTAGTAAAACTATATTATTAGGTAATACGGTGTCGGAGGGTAAATCTTCCGCCCGGGCGGCTATCCTCAGCAACCAGTCACCCGGATGCCAGGGGCAGGTAGTAAGCGCTGTGTGTAAGGTCATGGGTGAGCCTGCCCCTGTGTCGATCTTATCAGGATAAGAGAAATAATTGATCATTTCTTCAATACGCACTGCTTCCTTGGGTGGAAGTTGTTTAGCCATAATGAATCTTCTGACATTACAATAGGCAGCGTCGTTGGCATTTAAGGTGAAAGAGGAAAGGGGCGAAGCGCTTGCGGATTCCATCGGGTTCCCGGTCATCTCTTCATACGTTTCATTATCATGAGTTTTGATTTCAACCGGCATGAGGAGGTTTGGTGGATAGGCAGCGCCCGTCGTCATGATATCATGTGCCATGTGTCCTTTTTGATCTTGCTGCGAAGGATTTTTTTTATATAAGAATATCGTCGAGAAATCCTGATGAGGCAGGATAGTTTTGTGTGTAATATCATATCCTGGCAGTTGAAATTCCAAATAAACTGAAGAAGAAGACCCGCTTATTTCGAAACGGCCGCCGGAATCAGTGGTAAAAGTTTTTTGATCTGTTTTATCCCGGATATTTACCCCATGCAGCGAGGTAATTGTATTTCCGTCCAGTACCACCCCGGTGATACGGCGGGATTGTGCATGCAATGCCTGCACAAACAGAAGCAAAAACAACCATGGTAACCACCTTTGCATATTACAGGGATTTATACCTGTTTTCAACGGTTACATTCATAGGCTCACCGTAAAGGTAAGAGAAAATATATACATTAATACCCTTCCGCTAACTGATATATGTCAGGGAGATTTCTTCCTAAACCATCGTAATCCAATCCATAGCCAAGCAGAAATTTATCCGGAACAGAAAAGCCAAGATAGTCAATGTGAATAGGATAACGTCTGACCTCCGGTTTTGAAAGCAAGGAAGCGATCAGTAATCTTTTGGGATGCTGATGCAGGATGTTAGGCAGGAATTCATGCAGGGTTTTCCCCGTATCCACAATGTCTTCTATGATAACTACCGTGCGGTTGAAAAGGTCAATATCCAATCCAATGGCGGTAGTGACATGTCCTGTGGAGCGGGTGCCCTTGTAAGAAACTAATTTTATAAAAGATATTTCTGCATCTATGGTCAGCTTGCGGAAAAGGTCCGCGGCAAAAATAAAGGCGCCATTGAGGATTGCAATGAACAAAGGGTTTTCCTCCGACAGATCCGTATTAATTTTGTCAGCCATCTGCCGGACTCTTTCCCGGATCTGAACTGCTTCCAGGTAAATTTTAAAGGATTTATCCCTGACATGAATTACAGAGGACGGTATCATCCTGTTTATTTTTTGTTGATAATAAGAGTCTCGCCTGTTTTGATGGTGGTTCCATCCAGGTGATTCCATCGTTGGATCTCTTCAACGGTTACCCCATATCTTTTGGAAATATTATATAAAGTGTCTCCCCGCCTTACCTTGTAAGCGGCGGCAGTTTGGGTTACCTGTTGGTCGGGCTGTCTGGCGGTTTTATCAGCAGGTTTGTTTGCAGAGGAATCCAGGGCTACAGCCACGGAAGAAGCTGTGTCTTTCTTTTGCTGAGAAAGAAGATCAGAGAGTTTTTGTTGCCATTTATTTTTATTTTTCTGTGAAGATATCTGACTGTTGTCAGCGAATGACTGTTTTTCTCCGGGTGCATAACCATGGAGATACAACACTTCACCGGGTTGTAATGCTTCATTCACCCCGATCCGGTTACGCTTGCGGAGCCATTTTAACCGGATGCCTTCTTCCTGGGCTATTTGATGCCATGTTTCTCCCTTGCTTACAGTATGGGTTTCATCCGCTCCTGTTTTTTTCTTTTTTTGCAGGTAAATAAGCATGTCTTTATCCAATACGTCGCTATCGAGCTCATTGAACCGGACCAACCTGCTGAGCCTGATATGATATTTCTCAGCAATGGAAATTAGTTGTGTTCCCGATGGCAGAAAGATCACCTGGCGGCCGTTAATTTGAAAGAGGCCTTCCGGATAAGAGGAAGCTGCAGTAACCTTCTGTACACTTTTTGGTGCGGGAACAGGTCTGTGCGCTACTATACCCATCGTCTTCCTGTCTTCCTCCACCTTTTTGTCTAACATGGCAGCAAAGGCGTTTTGGGGGGCGTTTTTCATTTGGGCAAATGCCTGCTCTGAATATTGTTCCAAATGCCAGGTTTGAATGGTATTAATAAGCTGCTGCGCATACGTACCGCTGGTCGCGTAACCGGCTCTTTTCAGCCCGTGGGCCCATGCTTTATAATCCAGCGGGTCCAGGGAAAAGAGAAACGCATAACGCGGAGAGGATCTTAAAAAATCAGAGTGATCACGCCAGGATGAATCCGGATCCTCATAGGCGCGGAAGCATTCATTGGGAGCATCATCATTATGAAGTACGGAAGGCCCGTTCCAATCAACTTTACACTTAATACCGAACTGGTTATTGGCATGGGTGGCTAACCATCCGGTTCCTGCCTGTGATTCCACAATGCCCTGTGCCAGGGAAACGGCTGCCGGCACCCCCGTCCGGATCATTTCTTCTTCCGCAATGGATTTATAAGTTTCAATATATTGTTCGATCTGGTTATCAGTCTGTGCGAAAGATGTCTTCACAAAACAGGTTATCATACTGCATACCATCAATCCCAGAGAGGCGAGGATTTTTACGTAAGCTTTCATCGGATAAGTTTTATTTTTTCATCATTAGAAAAAGTCCGTCTCTCATGGTCAGCATCACCTCGTCAATACGGGGATCTTCGGAAATTTTTTTATTAAACGCAGCAATAGCTTTCGCATTGTGACTTTGTTTGTCTTCCGGTAATAAAATTTCTCCGTGATATAACACATTGTCGGCTAACAGAATTCCACCCTGCCGGACTTTATCAATGACTAAGTCGAAATAAGCAGCATAATTCGGCTTATCGGCGTCAATAAATACCAGGTCAAAAGGTCCCGGAATAGCCGGAATAATATCCAACGCATTGCCTTGATGTAATTTTATCTTTTTATCCATACCCGCTTCATGGAAATAACGCCTGCATCGTTCTTCCAACTCGTCATTTTTATCAATAGTATATAAAATACCGTTTTCCTGCAGCCCCTCGGCAAGGCATAATGCAGAATAACCGACAAAGGTGCCTATTTCCAATATGACGGCAGGCTTTATCATCTTGCTGATCATGCTCAGAAATCTTCCTTGCAAATGCCCGCTGAGCATGTTGGCTTGAGGTACCTGTGTATTGGTTTCTCTGTTTATTTTTCTGAGTAGCCTGGTTTCTTTGGAAGAGAATTTCTCAGCATACAGATGAAGTGAATCGGGAATAGCGTCAGACATGATATTTATAACTTTAAAAATTCGGTCTCAACGGATTTTTAGTATAAAATTCCTTGAAGTAAGTAACCACTTCCGCCGGCGTATCAAATAACTTTAACAGATCCAGGTCACCCGGATTTATATTGTGTTGTTCATCACACATCACGCTTCTCATCCATTTTAACAATCCGCTCCAATATTCTTTTCCGACTAAGACCATCGGTGTTTCATTCATTTTTTTTGTTTGTATCAGGGTGGCTACTTCGGTAAATTCATCCATTGTTCCAAAACCGCCCGGCATCATCACAAATCCTTGTGCATATTTTGTAAACATCACCTTGCGGACAAAAAAATAATTGAAGTTGATGGCTTTATCCATATCAATATAAGGATTGCTGTGCTGTTCGTGGGGTAACTCTATATTTAATCCTACAGAACGGCCGCCGGCTAATTGAGCGCCTTTATTAGCCGCTTCCATAGTACCCGGCCCGCCCCCGGTGATAATACCAAAACCTTCTTCAGCCAGGCTTTTAGCCACCTCAACCGTTAGTTCATAATAGGAATTCCCCGGACGGGTTCTGGCCGAACCAAATATGGAAATACAGGGGCCTATTTTATTCAACGTATCAAAACCATCCACAAACTCTGACATAATCTTAAATATCTGCCAACTGGAGTGCGCTCTTGTTTCTGTCCATTCCCTGCTCCTTAAATTTTTAATGAGATCGTTCATAAGCCGATGTTTTTTGTAATTGCAATTGTAAATTTTGTTTCTTAGAAATGATTAACATGCCAATAAAAGTGATCAGCCCGTTCACGATAAGCAGCTCAAATCCGAAAACGTATCCCCCAAGCCATTGCGTGGACGTGGACGCCAGCAGCCAGCAAATAAAGGGCGACAGAATGCAAACTACCGGTACCCACTTATCGCGTACAGGACGTTTGACGATTATTCCAAACATGAACATTCCTAAAAGCGGTCCGTAAGTATAGGAAGCTACGGTGAATATAGCGGTTACCACAGCCTCGCTTACAAGGTATTTAAAGGCAACCACTACCAGAAAAAATACAAAAGAGAAGAGAATATGGATGTTTTTTCTGGTTCTGATCAGCTTTTTGGAATTGCCATCTGCCGCCTGCTTTTTATCCATGTTCAGGAAATCAACGCAAAAGGAAGTGGTCAGCGCGGTAAGCGCCGAATCTGTGGTGGCAAAAGTGGCAGCGGTTAAACCAAGGATGAATACAATAGCAGCTACGGGGCCCAAATAATTGAACGCAATGTCGGGGTACAGGAAGTCAGAACGCCCCGGAATGGCAATATGTGCTGCATGGGCAAAAATATAGAGCAGCGCGCCGACGCTCAGGAAGAAAATATTGACCAGGACAAATATCCCGGTAAATGAAAACATGTTTTTCTTGGCTTCATACAGGTTACGGCAGCTCAGGTTTTTCTGCATCAGATCCTGGTCAAGCCCGGTCATGGCAACAGCTACGGCAGCGCCGCCAAGGAAATGCTTCAGGAAGAAACGGCGATCGCTCAGAAAATGGTCGAAGATGAAAATTTTGGAATAACTGCTGTTTTTGACGGTATCTATTAATCCTCCGATGCTCAGATGCATCGCTTTTCCGATAAATATAATGGAGAGAATAACCGATGCGACTAAAAATATGGTTTGTATAGTATCTGTCCAGATAATAGTCTTTAATCCGCCACGGAAAGTGTATGTCCATATAAGTAACAGAGAAACTGCTACGGTGACCCAGAACGGAATACCCCAATCGTCGAAAATGAAATGTTGTAAAACAATAGCTACTAAAAACAGACGAAACGCAGAGCCTATTATACGCGATATGAGGAAGAAGAAAGCGCCTGTTTTATAAGACCAGAAGCCAAAGCGATGCTCTAAATAAGTATAAATAGAAGTCAGCTTAAGCCGGTAATATAAAGGCATTAATACAGTGGCGATGATGATATACCCTACGGCATTTCCCAAGACAAACTGGAAATAGCTGAAATAATCCTGATTAACAGTTCCGGGAACGGAAATGAAAGTAACCCCCGATATGGAAGTGCCTATCATACCAAAAGCCACCAGGTACCATTTGGAATTGCGGTTGGCAATAAAGAAAGTATCGTTGTCAGTAGATTTCCTGGAAGTGAGCCATGCGATTACGAGCAAAATGATAAAATAACCGATCACAAAACAGAACAGGATTCCGGGTGCCATGCAGTATATTTATAAAATAAAATAAAGGGTTAAAGATAAAGAAAAATTATGTCACGTTCCCTGCGAATTCTTTAGCATTCCCTGATTCTGTCCCTGAGGTGGCATCGGGGTGATCTACTTTTGCAGTTACGGAAAGACCATTTACAGGTACAAAATTTAATTTATAATCATCCGCCTAAAAAACTATTTTTTCAGGAGCAAAATGTTAGGCCTTGTTGCACGATCTGTTAAGCACCACAAAACTGGATATTACTGTAATGGCTGCCATTGCGGGCTATACTGCCTTGAGGCTGAGCATTCACATGGACAAAGGATACCTTCCCAAGCCCGTCATCTTTTTACATCATGAATTGTTACTCACGGGCTTTGCTTATCTCGGGGTGGGGTATTTATCTGCCGCCATCCTGACTTCGTTGATCGTGAATCCCTGGTGGACCGTTTTGTTCATACTCTTTTTTACTGTTGTGCTAAGTGAATTTGTGATTATTCCCCTGCTGAGGCAGCATACTTATATTCTTTCCGGAGTGCTTATGCTGGCGACTATTTATTTTTACCTGCTGTACATCTTTTAAAGGCCGAGGTTTACTCCGGCACGGAAAATCGGTTTATTTCCATAGGGAGAATTGGGATTTTGTAAGACATCATATAAGATCATCAGAGTAAATGCACTGCTTCCGCCTATATTTTGTGAATATCCCAAACCAGCCAGCAGACTGGGGGCATGTTCCCTGTATTTTTCAGAAGCAGTGTTTCCATTATAAAATGTCGTTTTTCCGAAAATGAAATTCATTTCGGGTTGTACATGAATAAATAATTGAGGAATAGGGTATAATCTTCCGAAAATGCCGGCGCCCAATACACCGTAACGATCTTTCTTATATAGCGCATTCGTTTGATCATAATATTTCACCGACTCATATTGGGAATTCACCTGAACTCCGGCAGCCAATAATTCCGAGAAGCGGTAACCAATGGATGGGGATAAATTAAGATAGGTAATGTTTCCGAATGTAAGCCCGATGGTTCCTCCAATGAATAGTTTATGCGGGTCAAATCCTTTGTGTATAAGAGTATCCTGCGTTGTTCCATAGGCAGGATTATAATATTGCGCCTGCACACTTTCTGTAAAACATCCTGCAATAAGGATGAACAGGATAGAAAATTTCCAAAAGCGGTTGCTCATAAGATATTTGATTTGATCGTCAAAAATGGGGACAAAGATAAGTACGCTTATTAAAATGTCCGTTTAGTTTTGAGTATAAGCCTAAATATACAAGAGACACTTCGTAAGCGCCCTGGCTTTTATCCGCAGAATTGAAAGAAGATACCGTCACATCATAAGTAAACATCAGCCGCCATTGCCTGAGCTGGTATCCTATCAATGGGATCAGTGCGTCATTCAGCCGGTAATAAGCGCCTGCC
Organism: Chitinophagaceae bacterium; assembly: GCA_004322015.1. Taxonomy (GTDB): domain Bacteria; phylum Bacteroidota; class Bacteroidia; order Chitinophagales; family Chitinophagaceae; genus FW021-bin31. The sequence continues at coordinate 4,209 of SCQT01000199.1, read as the reverse complement.
AAAAACTGAAATGCACCCCCTTCCCCCGACAGGTTATAAGCCGCCCATGCACCCAACACAGTTTCAGATGCTTTGCTTTGATTGGAATAGTAAGCATTTGGATTAATGATCACATTGGGAGAAACCTTAATGCTGGCATTCAAAAACCCGGTATATCGTCTCCCTATCTCATTAGTTCCACCTGCCAGAAAAGTCTCTTTTGGTGTATTGAGATGTTGTACCGAAAAACCGGCATTCAGGTAGATATTATCTGTGGGAAAATAAGCGTAGTTCATGCCTGCCTGTAAATCGAAATAATGAATACTGGAATTAGCAAAGCTTTCTCCACTGGGTAATTTTGTATCGAAAAACCATTTTCCATAAGCATCATTGAATTGATCGGGAAAGGTGAGCTTGGATATATCAATTCTTTTCATCGCAATACCTCCGTTAAAGCCCAGGGTCAGCAAACTGTTATCACCCAGCAACTGGTGGTAGGCAATGGAGGCATACAATTTATTAGAGGTGAGAATACCATTCCCTGCATTATCTCCTAATAATACTCCGCCGATACCAATCCACCCATAGTACCACTTGTCTCGTAATAACTGGGCATCTCCAAAGACCGAATAAGTTTTATAAGGGACAATATTGGACCACTGATTTCTATAGTTCATGCCGATCCGGTAGTTGGCATCCGGAATAAAACCGGTGTTGGCAGGGTTGGTTGTTAATGGTGAATTGAAAAATTGAGAGAAATGCAAATCCTGTCCTTGCGAATTGTTTGCCAAAACAACCGTTACCATCAACAGAGTTATTATTTTGAATATGCTGCATTTCATAACAAACCTCAAACAATAAAATCACCAAACAATAGAACCATCAAACCATCAAACAATCGAACAATAAAACCATCAAACCATTCTACTTTTATCTTATTAACGCTATGCTTCCCTGCTTAGTTGCTTCTGTTCCGTCACTGAAAATGATGTGAAGCGCATAAGCATACACGTCCATAGGCTGTGGTTTCCCGTTGAATTTTCCGTCCCAACCCCCATTCTGTACATAAGTGATCTGAGGATCGCTGCTATGATAGACCATTTGTCCCCAACGGTTATAGATACGGAAATCTATTTTGGTGACTCCAAAGGCGCGCGGTGCAATATAGTCATTTACCCCGTCCCCGTTAGGAGTAAATGTATTGGGCATTGCCAGCCCCGGAATAATGGTTTCAGTCACATCCTGAGATGCCGTATCCGCACACCCTGCGCTGTTATAAGTCACTAATTCCACATGGTAAGTCCCTGATTTAGGATACAGATGCTGCGGGTTCTTCTCCCTGGAAGTAGTACCGTCTCCGAAATCCCAGTGATAAAACAGCCTGTTATCAATCTTGTCGAAATTGGATACGGAGGTGTTTGTAAAGGTGAAAATCTTATTGGTGCCCGTATCTGACGACAGCGTAAAGCCGGCGCCCGGTTTAGGATAAGCCAATACGGAATCCATTGCTTCATCATGAGTGCCGCATACCGTATCTTCAGCAAGCAGTAAAATCTTGTACGGTCCTGATTCGTTAAAGTTATAAGGCAACTGACTCAGATCACCTTTATAAAAAGTATCCACATTTCCCTGCGGTGTAGTAATGACCCATTTGAAATTGGTTCCGCCCTGTGAGGCATTTCCTAACAAATACTGGTTCGGGATACAGACAGTATCAGGAGCCTGAATAATGGCTTTCAAGTGATTGGATATGCTGATGACGATGGACGTATCCAACGGGGCATTACAGATATCCGCAGTATCCTGCAAGGTCAGGGTGACCGTATAGCTCCCTTCTCCCGGAAATTGATGATAAAGCGTATCCGCATTACTGATCACCTGAGCTGAATTGTCACCGAAATTCCAGACAAAAGCGCTGTCGGTGAAAGGAATATTCCTGGCATTGGATGACAGGTTTACAAACATATACCGATAGCTGTTGCAGGGACGCAACTTATGCGAGATTATTTTTAAAATAGCCGGATTATCTCCAACCCGGATCCTGGCATAAGATGTATCGTATTCAATACAATCTCCGGGCAGATATTTGATCAATCTGACGGTATAGTAACCTGCGGTTCCAAATGTATAATTGAAGGTGAATGCTTTATTGGCTGTGGTATTCAATGTCGAATCTTTAGTAGTGTCTGCCACCATGGTGCTATTATTTAATTGGGCCGAATCCCAGGTATTAAATACAGTCCATCTCCATTGATAAGCCGTTCTCCCGTATAAAGTGTCTATGAAAGATACCTGCTCGTCATTGCAATATACTTTTCGCCTGTCCCGGGTTGCCACACCGCCTCGTACACCGTCCAGATCAAAGGCGATCTTTAATCCTAATTCGTTACAGCCCGCCAGATTGCTGCCGGGGCGACGGCTGCCGTTCGAACGGCCGAAGACTCCAGGAGGCCCGGTAGGCCAAACGGTTCCTCCGCCGCAGTTGCCGCAGATGGCTTCATAGATGACGCCTGTGGGATCAAAACGGCTGGTGCCGCCGTCCACATGATCCGTAAAGCCTCCGTTTTGTCCGTAAGGACTGGCAAATAAAATACCCTGTGCGCCTTTCTTCAATACGAAGAAGTAAAAATCCCTGCCATCCGGCGGGCGGGGATTAATGGCATTGACCGCGGGCATATTAAAAGTACCCGCGTTAGGGTACATATTAGGTGTTTCAGGTTCTATTAATCCGCCCCAGCCTGACATATATACATTCTGGCAACGGTCAACTAAAAAGGCAGTGGGTGAAATATTAGGGAGGGAAGAAGGCTGTGAATCAGAGGAACCAAATACAGTGGAATATACATAACCCGACAGATCAGGCTTTAATTCAGCCAGGAACTGTTTGCCGTTCAGATTAATTCCCGGATATTTCGCATTGGCGGTGACTCTCCATACACCTTCGGTGGTGCCGCCTACATATACATTCCCCGAGGTATCCACCTGGATCCCATAAATCTGATCTGCCTGGTCGGTACCTAAGAAAGTAGAACTGATTATAGAAGAACCATCGTCGGTTATTTCAGTAATGAAACCGTCTATTCTGCCTCCGTAAGTGGGTTGTATTACATTACCTTTTATGGGAAAATTGCTGCTGGCTGTTCCGCCGGCCACATATAGATTTCCATTGCCGGAGAAGTTGATCACGTAAGCCGCATCATTATCACTGCCGCCCAAAAAAGAACTCCAGATAACTTTGGAAAGATCAGGGGCGGCTTTTAATACAAATCCATCCTGCAAACCACCTCCGAAATTAGGCTGAAAAACATTCCCGATGATGGGGAAATCTTTGGATTGTGTGGAGCCGACAAGCACTATGTCGCCGGCGCCGTCTATATTCACTTCTCCCCGGGCATCGTCGCCGTAGAAACGGCGAAGGGAATAGGTCCAGCCTATATTGGTATTGGAACCATTGATCATCATGGAAGTAGTGTATTTATCGGCAATATTGACTCCGTCGGGACCTGTGCCTCCTATAATCAATGAGCCTACTAAGGCGCTCCCCGAAGCATTCAGTTCGGTTAGCGTGGCGTCCCAATCGCCCAAAGGACCGACAGTTCCTGTATGAGGGAATCCTGTTCCTGCATTGGTTCTTCCCGCGATAATCAGGTTCCCGCTGTTGTTAACAATGAGACTCTGCGGTTGCGCATTGCCTCCGCCGCCCCCTACATAGGTCGCATATACTTCCTGTGTTCCTGAAGGATTAAACTTAGAAATGCCCATAATAAACCCGCCTTCGTTATACGCATTACTTCCTCCTGAAAAATTCACCTGGAAAGCGCCGGGAGTGGTCGGGTAACCCATACCGAATACAATACCGCCCATGTAAAAATTCCCCTGCCTGTCATAAGTGGCGGTATAGCCCCAGTTATCCGCAGTGGAGCCGCTGAAAGTGGCAAAGATCAATCGCGGGTCAATGATCAGGGGATAGTTTTGATTGTATTTATCCGAAATCTTAAAAGTCAGGATATTTCCCCGCAACTTATAACTGCAGGGTATCTGAATTTTATTATCATTGATGACCTGAAAGGCATACGGCGCTACCTCAATGATCTCTCCCATGGGTGTATAAACATGCAGATGACCGTCTTGTAATCTCAATTTTTCAGGGCCTTCATATTGTAATTGAATGTCTTTCCGCGGATCGCTGCCGGGATAAGCAATGAGGTCATATTTTAATCCTTCGTCCTG
>SCQT01000198.1 GCA_004322015.1 Chitinophagaceae bacterium | reverse complement strand
TTCGATATTGATCTATATGTCCGAAGTGTTTATCAATTGGAATTATACGACAGATTCAATATTTCACTGGTTGGGTCAATTGATTGGAGATCCGTTCAATATAGTGGTTTTAGCTCTTTGTGTAATTCTTGTAAAGTGGGTATTTCTTTATATTCTTTATAAGAAAAAAATGTTCCTGAAGGTGTAGGATACGCTCAGGATTACATGCTGCTCAATTTGATGAAGTACGGTCAATCATCATTGCAAAAGGAGATATTAAATTTATATCAGAAAACAATTTACTAAATCCGTAGTTTTATTTTATCCAGCGATCGAAGATACCGGCAGTATCCTCAGGCTCTCCGTATGTAATATTGAATTGCCCGCCGGCATCTTTTTCCCTGTAACCTTTTTTGACAATGGAAATATCCGATGCATCCTGATTTTCCTGAATTGGCTCGTATTGCTCGTTTACCATATCCACTATAGTCAGCTTTCTGGGCGCGAGAGCGGCTTCAATATCGGGTAAATCATAGTAACGGAGCGACCCGGCTACGGCGCCATCCACAAAGCGTGGATCGTAATAGAGGTTGGTTACCATTGCACGATAGGAAGAAAGAGGCTTAATAAGACAGATACGTTGAATGTTTTTATCAAAAGCGGCTGCATACAACATCACAGGACACATAGTACCTCTGGCTAATCCATATACTTGTTTTATATGATTGAATTGATTCAATACATGAACGAGTACAGTAACTTCCTCTGCCTGTATGCCTACAATACTCTTTCCCACCAGCATGGCAAGATACCAGTGTAAAGTGGATTGCCTTAGATTTTGATATCCTCTGCCCATTTCACCGGTTCCAAGTAAATCAGGCGCTATCACGGTAAATCCTTTCTTCACAAACCACTGCGCATCTCCGTTCTTTATTGCTGCGGCTTTCCCGTCAGGATTCAGGCAGATGACCGCTTTCCCATTTGGATTTTCCGGTATCAGTAATAAATAAGGAATCACATAACTACCCTCTCCTTTCACGAAATGTTTTTCTATAACGTATCCCTTCTCATCATATCGTCCGGTAAAAACCGGCTGGTGGTAAATCGGAGGAGTTTGGTATCCTGACAGTCGTTTACATTCTTCTAATATTTTAGGTAGGTAGGCAGGTAAGTTTCCCCTTTCTTTCTGTAATCTTTGAATATCTTTTTGGGCATCTTTCAGGTTTAAAGTATAAGCGGTTTCAGCATGATCAAAAGCGCTTGACACCTGTCCTGTGGGCGTTACCTGTAAGCTGCTGTCAGGCAGAGGCGTAATTTTAATATCTTCAGGGTTACCGGGATTGTCTAAATATTTTTGGAAAAAAGCATACATGGCCTCTCTGTTCTTTTTTGTCCATTCGTGAGGGGCATCGTCTTCTATCATACGGAAATCAGCCTGTTTACCATAAGTCTGGTATATTTTATCCACTTCTTTTGCTGTTTCAACAGACCCCTGAATAGGGAAAAAATCACGGGTAGTGGTAATCATTAAAGTCGGCTTTGGCGCCCTTACCTCTAATAAATCAGCCTGATCTATTCCGCTTGAAATTTCATGATAAAGGTTTTGTTCTGCATCCTGAGGCCCGATAGCCTGTATTAATCTTTTAAAACTGGTAATATAACTGGAAGGAGCTGATACATAGATCCGATCGTCCAGTGCCGCTATATAAGCACATTGAGTCCCGCCTCCCGATTGTCCTGTTATTCCGATCCGGGAAGGATCCACTTCTTTTCTGGTCAATAAATAATCTATGGCTCTGATACCGTCCCATATCATATACCTGGCTAATGAACTGCCGGTGATGAAAGCCTGCATCCCAAAGTAAGCATGTTGTTCTGATGGTTGCTCAATGGTTGACTTTCCGGTTTGTTTATTGAAGTATTGAAGCCGTTCTCCCTGTCCGATCGGGTCAAAAGCGAATACGATAAATCCTTTCTTTACTAAATTAATAATTACCTGTTGGTAGTCGGGGTCACGGTATGAGGAGGGGGTATGACCACTGCAATACAGTATGGCGGGGGCTTTCCCTTTTAATCCTTTTGGTATAAAAAGAGAGGAGGTTACATAAAAGCCCGGTTGGGATTCGTAAATAATATCCTCGATCATATAGCCGTCTTCATTTACTCTTCTGGTGATCTCAGCATGTAAAGCTGTCTTTCCTGGAAACGGCCCGATGATTTCCATTAACGTTTTCTTTTCCCATTTCTGCCTCCCTCTCCAATCAGCTAAGGTTGTTAGATGTGAAATGATACTGTCCCGTTTGCCAAGTTCGCTGTAAGCCTGATCTGCCAGACAATGATACAATGCATTGGAATCGTCGCTGTATTGGAGCCAGTGGCTGACTACGCTTAAATCGTCCTGACAGGCTGCCCGGTGTCCTGTCATTAAAAAGAAGAGAATACAGGTAACTGAGACAAGAACTTTCGAGCGGTTATGGATCAGGAAATAAGATATTTGTTTCATGAAGTTTCATTTAACTCTTTGTTTCGATGGCAATCACGTCATATACTTCCAATGTAGGCACTGAAAAACTAACCCGCTGATTGTTCGTAGTAAAAGTTATATCCTCTTCCTTATCACGATCAGGTGATAACACCCGTACTCTCTGTACTTTTTTATTTGCAGATATCTGCACTCTCACCGGAATATCAGTGATCTTTTTTCGATGATCCGCATCATAGTTTAAAAGATGTACGATATAAGCGCCATTTTCCTTTTCTTCCATTAGTTCGGCTACTACTGTTTCGGACGCTTCGATATTCAAGGACAGGCCGGAGCCGCTCGCCCAGTCAACAAATTCAAGCAAAGACTTCCAGTTTTTGGGCAGGTGCCAGTATTCATTAGTCATATCGGCTGTCAATGGTTTGGCTTTTTCCGGTATCACTTCAGGAATATACACTACTCTGCCTTTACCGGCTACATTTTTAGTAGGTTTCACATTTAATAACGGTTCGGGATATACCGGTGATTTACTTGGCCTGTTTTCTTCTGACCATTGTGGGGCTTCCACAGTCATAATATTCTTAAGACCGAATTGTTTCCGTCTTCCATGCGGTGGTTTATATAAAGAGCTGTGCTCGGTAATAATAATTCCTCCGCCTCGTTTTACGAATGTTTCAATTTTCTCTATCTGTAAATCGCTGAGACATTCCTGGTCAGCCAGAACAAGTACTTTGTATTTGGATAAGTCATTCAGTTGTTCGTCGAATATCATATCCCATAAGATATGACCCTGAATGAAGGTCTGTTCAAATAAGAGCGTGCTTTGATAAGGACGCCCCATATTGTGCGCCATGGTAGCATAAGTATGCAGGATGGCCACATCCGGAACATTTTCTACATCTCTGTAATATTTGTCGAAATTTTTACGGTAGAATTGAATATACCGGCGATATACCTCTTCTATTTCTGTGCCGGCCATCATGTCTCCCACCCAGCCTAGACATTGCCGGTTAAAGGCCATGGATTCAGCCATTTTCAGCGGATCCTCGTTGGTGTAGGTGAATACTTTATTGTGAAGTTGAGTATAGGCTTTGTAAGTCCTTATTTGCGAGATAAGCCGTCCATCTTCCGTCACATAAGATTTCCCGCCGGCCTCCGTCCATGCGATATCCATTTGTTTTAACAGCCGCGGATAATCTATGCCCTGCTCCCACATGGTATTGTACCCGTTAAACCCGCTGGAGGGATTGTGTTCCATGACTATGTGAGGGTCCAGCTGCCTGGCATATTCTGTAATATCTTTGCAGAAATCAGCCAGTTGCTGGCAACGGAAATTCATCCAGTCCTGCATCATCGGATTATCAATCACCGCAAAATTTTGACTCCCTGACGGCGGTTCCACGTAAGTCATATCACTGAAGCCGAATCTTGCTTTCCGTTCCTGTTCAGAATAACTATTGTTCAAATATTCCACAAATTGTTTTTTAGCCAACGGATGCTGAAAGACAGAAGCAATAGCCCGCATACTCGTATTGTCGAAATGGAGAAGATCTGCATGATAATCCTGAATGGCAATACGGATGACATTTTTCAGGTATCGTTCATATTCGGGATATTTAAAATAAGCCAGTTTTCTGAATTCCTGATCAGCACCGTATCTTACGGGTGCACCCATATAAGGCGGCACAAACCATTTCTCTGCATTGGGTTCTTCCAGCATGAAAGTCTCATACATAATAGTACTTCCGATATATACGCCCACTTTTATGTGATATTTATGACAGAGCCCGGTAAGTTTTCGGGCATCTTCCATGTGTTCCCGCTCAGCCTTTAACCCGAAACCTTTAAAGAAATGTATGATGGCCATAGTTACACCTAAGTCCGCCAGGTTTTTCACAGCATCTTCAGATTGTTGTTTTTTGTAGGTCTCCATGAACCAATCCGGATTATCGCCCTGCCTTCTATAGTGATAGAGAGGAAAAGTATCCCAGCATCCTACCATAATAAGCGGTTCATTTTTTAACCAGTCCCGGCCGGGCAACAACGGACCGGATTTGGTTGATTCATGGTTTGAAAAAGGATTTAATGCTAATCCGGCTATGGCTAAAGAGGTATTTTCTATGAAATCTCTGCGGTTTATTTTACTGCTCATAATTTTATTTGTATAGCTTAAACAAAAAAGGATATTTGTGATACAACTCTTTTGCAATTTGAACCGGATTGCCGGAAGGAGTATCCGCAAAAGATTCCTGCCTGTTCACCCATGACCATTCCCAATCTTTCATGCGGTTGTCAAATAATTGCTCATTGAACGGTTTATTTTCTTTCAGACAGGAATCCGCATATTGAAAAAACTGTTGCCATCTTGGTTTGTAAAAGCCGCTGATCAACCCTGACCATTGTTTGCATGCGTACTCGTGCAGGCTTGCATTTTTATCGCCCCATAAGGTGATCTGATCCTTGGCATCTTTTTCAAACTGCCGTTGCTCCGATGTACTTTTTCCCATTCGAATGGCTGAATGAATCCATCTGCCAAGTAAAAACTCTTTTCGGCTTCCTAACAAACGATTCAGATCATTCATCAGGCCGAGGAAGGCCTTAGTATCTTTCATGAAAGCGGTTTCGTTTTTATCATTATAATCTGAAGTAATTTTCTGTTGTAAAGTATCGGCATAATTGGCAAGCACCTGGCGTGTCAGATCTACAAGGTCGTATTGAAAACCATCGCTATGGCTCATCCGGTCCGCAGAGGTGATAAAATATTTCCATGCCGGAAGGAGATCACCGGGTGCATAATTCAGTGTGGTTTTTGTCCATCTGGAATCCTTATTGAAGGTAGGCCTTCCTGTAAAAATAGATTCGGGCGCCCCTTCTGCAGCTCCGCCATGATACACCGTTTCCCTTAATATTTGCCACGCGTCATAAATTGGAGGAATGGACTTGCCATAACGTTGCAGTATATATCTTTTAAGCCATTGGTTAAGGTTGATCGTATCTGTTCGCCATATATTATCCGTCATCAGTTCATACATCACCGGGTTTTGTTCAATACCTTCGGGCGTCAGGCCAAGCCCTGTCATGTGACCTGCTTGAGGGTTTTTAAGAGTTTTAGAAGGTTCTGCAGCAATCACATCCATTCTCCCGAACATACCCGTATTGCCGCCGAAGTTCAGCAGCATACACCATATCCAGGGCTTACCGTAATAGGCGTTGGTTCTGCTCCAGACAGGTCTGGTTTCACTCCATAAATCAAGAATAATTAATTTATTATCAGGAACGGAATTGAGAACTGCTTTAATCTGCGGGGGTTGCCAGAATGCGGGATTGTTTACAAAAAGCCATCCCTGCATAACCCAGGTAGCCTTATCATCCACAGAAGCCATGGATTCATAAACCCCCCTGCTGATATTGTTCAAATAAACGGTATCATTGGTGGGCGGCGTATTTTCATTAAAAACATCTGCTGAATAATAATGACTGGTGCCGTAGGTCTGAATTTCATCACGGAGAAAAAGGCCGCCAATCCGTTTGAATAAGGAATCATCCGGATTTAACAGCCAGGTGTGATATTTTCCGCCCCATGCAATTTCTTTCAGCGTTGCTTTAGGATAATGCTCCTTAAATGTCGGCGGGACATGTCCTGTAAAAGCAGGCAACACAGGTATCATACCCAATGACCTTTCTCTGGCAAGGATTTTCTTTTCTAAAGATTCCTGGTCTTTCATAAAAGAAATGGACAAAGGCCCGCCCCATCCGTCAAGATTGCCCATCCAAAACCATGCAAAGTAGGCGGGCCCGGGGAAAAATGAACTTAAATCCTTATCTGAGAATCCTAATTGTTTATACACCCTGTACCAGATAGCATTCTCTCCGGTCAATGCCAGCGGCATATTGATTCCATGCAATGCCATCCAGTCTATTTCCTTTTGCCACCGCTTCCAGTCCCACCAACACATGCTGTAACTAAAAGTACAATAGTTCAAATAGTAACGAAAATCGTAGGGAGTATTTTTCCGGATCTTTCCGGGAACTTTGGGAAACGGTGTGGGCAGGTTCAGATTGACACCATCCCACGTAACCTGGCAATGGGCAAAGTTTTTCAAATAGTAATATAAGCCGCCGGCTACCGAAACTCCGTTATTCCCTTCTACAACTATTTTCCCGTTTTCATTTTCAAGCCCGAAAACATCCTTTCCATTTTCGGCAGGAATTATTTTAACTGTAAAATGTGAATAGTAATGAGGAAGCACTCTTTTAATCAAATCGTAAGAAGCCTTTTCTACTGATGTATTGGATTGAACCTGTGCCGTGCCTGTAACAGCAGTAAAGACGACTAAGAATAAGAATACGGTGATACTTCTGTATAAAATATTCAGGTTCTTACGTTGCATAAAATCGAAAAAGATTTATGAGTAAGGTTCTCTGTGTTTCAGAAGGCTGGCTGAAGCTTCCTCTAAAAACAGATAACAATTAGGATGTTTTTGCAAAATACTTGCCGGGAACATATTGCTTACTTCATTCTCTAAAGAATCCCTGACCGCCACTGCCTTTCTTTTCTCCGGCACCGAACATATAATGCACTTTGACAACATGATTTGGCTGACCGACATGCTGATGGCTCCCTTTGGAACATCTTTGATCTCTGCGAACCAGCCTTCATTCACTTGTTGTTGCCTGCATTCATGATCCAGGGCCGCCACAATATAAGGCTCTTTTGTGTCAAAATCTGCGGGAGGATCATTGAAAGCGAGATGGGCGTTTTCTCCTATGCCGGTTAATGCCACATCCACAGGATATTTTTTAATTAATTCCCCGATCCTCCGGCATTCTTTTACAGGATCGTTTTCCCCGTTGATTAAACAAACCGACTTTAGGGGTGGCACCTTATCAAGAAATCGTTCCTTTAAGTATCTCCGGAAGCTTGCAGGATGTGATGCTGCAATCCCTATATATTCATCTAAGTGAAACATGTTCACTTTTGACCAGTCAATTCCTTTTTCTTTGAGGAGTTGATTGAGGGTTTCAAATTGACTCTTCCCGGTCGCGAGAATAATGTTAGCTTCTCCTTTGTTTGCGATCGCATCCCTGATTTGATTAGCAGCTTCTGAGCCTGCCAATTTCCCTGCTTTTTCCGCAGTGCTTTGTATGTTTACCTTCATTGTTGTTTTAATTATCAATAATATTTTTCTAAGTATTTTATTTATCCTTGT
>SCQT01000197.1 GCA_004322015.1 Chitinophagaceae bacterium | reverse complement strand
AATATCTTGCTCATAGGCATATCTTCTTTTTGTTTTGGCTTAATGACATCTCCCTCTTTCAGCTTTTTCATTCCGAATATGAACCATATCAGCCCGATGATCATACCCACGCCGGCAGTGGCAAAAGCGGCTCCCCAACCGAAATGATTCCGCATGGCGGCTGCCGCAAAAGGACTGACCAAAGCGCCGATGTTGATACCCATGTAAAAAATATTATAAGCGATATCTTTTTTAGGTCTCAGATCTTCCCTGTTATATATATTCCCCAATATAGTGGAAATATTGGGTTTAAAAAACCCGTTTCCCGTGATGATCAATAGCAGAGAAATATACATGGCAGGCATCCCGGGCAGCGCCAGTCCTATATACCCCGCGGCTAACAGGATGCCCCCGATAATAATGGATCTGCGGTAACCCAGATACCTGTCTGCCAGTAATCCGCCGATAAAAGGCGTCAGATAAACCAACGCAATGAAAGTCCCTACCAGGTCGGCGGCATGTTTGATGTCAAAACCTTTGCCACCACGGCTGACCGGATCTATCAGGTAAAGAAGGAAGATAGCGATCATCAGATAATAACCGAACCGTTCCCACATTTCCGTAAAAAAACAGACATAAAGTGACATAGGATGCCCTTTTCTGCGAGGGCTGGACGAATTTTGTACGGCGGCAGATTGTTCCATAAATAAAGAGATGTTTGGTGTAAGTTAAATAGTTTAAAACATGACAATAATAGCCTGAAATGGCCTGTAAAGTAAAGAATTTCAGTAAAACACCTGCAATATCCTGTTTTCTGTAATTATCTTCGCGGCGGGGTTCACGGAATAGCGGCAGTTCCGAAACTTCGGGAGCAGTGGCAGTAAGGAGTAAGTAGTGGCAGTGGCAGTAAGGAGTCCCGAAACTTCGGGAGCAGTGGCAGTAATTTGTAAACGATAGGTAGTAAATGGTAAATGGTATTCTGGTAAATAGTGTCTCAATCACCCAATCACCCAATCACCCAATCACTAAATCACTCAATAACTAAAATGAACATTCTCTTACTTGGCGGTGGCGGACGCGAACATGCAATAGCCTGGAAATTAAAACAGAGTCCTTTATGTGAACATTTATTTATTCTTCCCGGTAACGCGGGTACTCCCCAGTGCGGGGTGAATCTTCCTTTTTCCGTAACCGATTTTGAGAGTATTAAAAAAGTCTGTCTTGAATTGGACATGGATATGGTCATTCCCGGTCCTGAAGACCCGCTGGTAAAAGGTATTGCAGACTTTTTCAGAAATGATCCGGAGCTAAAGCATATTCCGGTGATCGGGCCCGGTAAAAGCGGTGCGCAGTTGGAAGGCAGCAAAGCCTTTGCCAAGCAGTTTATGATGCGGCATCATATTCCGACAGCCGGATACCGGGAGTTTACGAAGGATAATTTTGAAGAAGGGAAGAATTATCTGCAGCAACATGAGTTACCCGTGGTGCTGAAAGCGGATGGACTGGCAGCCGGCAAGGGCGTGGTGATCTGTCAAAGCCACGAAGAAGCGGTCCGTGAATTTGAACAAATGATCAAAGACAGGAAATTCGGCGAAGCAGGAACTAAAGTGGTAGTGGAACAATTCCTGGAAGGAATAGAACTCTCTGTATTTGTATTAACGGATGGAAAGCATTACCTGCTTTTGCCGGAAGCGAAGGATTATAAAAAGATAGGAGAGGGCGATACCGGTCCGAATACGGGCGGAATGGGCGCCGTATCACCCGTGCCTTTTGCGGATAAAATGTTTATGCAAAAAGTAAAAGAGCAGATTATTGAACCCACTGTGCTGGGAATCCAGAAGGATGAGCTGGATTACATCGGATTTATTTTTTTCGGATTGATCAGTGTGCAGGGAGAACCTTATGTGATTGAATACAATTGCCGTTTAGGAGATCCCGAAACAGAAGCGATCATGCCGCGGATAAAAAATGATCTGGTGGAATTATTGAATGCAACGGCACACGGATCTCTCGATACACAGGAATTGGACACGGATAGCCGCTGTTCCGGGACTATTATTTTAGTTTCGGGAGGGTATCCCGGCGCTTATCAGAAAGGCAAACTGATACGGGGCATTAAAAAGCAGGTGCCCGATGCTTCTTTTATTTTTCATGCAGGCACCTCCGAAAATGACAGAAAAATATTTACGGATGGCGGCCGGGTCATAGCAATCACTTCTTTAGCGGGTGATCTGAAAAATGCCCTGAAAATGTCCGCGCAAATGGCGGAGGAAATACAGTTTGACGGGAAATATTTCAGGAAAGATATCGGGTTCGAGTTTCTCTAAGAAAGGAATGCCTATACACAATTGAAGAAGGATTGCCTTTATTTTAGTGACGATGAAATTACCCTCAGAATCTTGTAATGCATGTGCGGGCAAACTTATTTTGAAGAAATAAAACTTCTTCTTTTTCGTTAAAATAGTTCAATTTTGCAGAAAACTTAATCAACCCTCACAAGTAATATTTTAAATGGGATTATTTACTTTTTTTACCCAGGATATAGCCATAGACCTTGGAACCGCCAATACGCTCATCATTCACAATGATGAAGTGGTAGTTGATGAACCTTCTATTGTAGCCATAGAACGCGCATCCGGCAAAATCGTTGCCGTTGGCAAAAAAGCCATGATGATGCATGAGAAAACGCATGAGTACCTGCGTACTATCCGACCGTTACGTGATGGTGTGATTGCCGATTTTAACGCAGCCGAAGGTATGTTGCGGGAAATGATTAAGATGATCTACCCCAAGAAACCTTTGTTTACACCCAGTTGGCGCATGGTGATCTGCATCCCTTCCAGCATCACGGAGGTGGAAAAGCGGGCTGTGCGGGATTCTGCCGAACAGGCCGGGGCAAAAGAAGTATATCTGATCCATGAGCCGATGGCAGCCGCATTAGGTATCGGAATTGACGTGGAAGAGCCTGTGGGCAATATGATCATTGACATAGGCGGGGGTACTACCGGTATTTCCGTGATAGCATTAGCGGGTATCGTCTGTGATCAGTCCATCCGGATTGCGGGTGACGAATTTACAGCCGATATCATGGAAGCTTTACGTCGTTATCACAGCCTGCTGATCGGAGAGCGGACGGCAGAGCAGATCAAAATCCAGGTGGGCTCAGCTTTAAAGGATCTGGATAATCCTCCCGATGATATTCCTGTGAACGGACGCGACCTGGTGACCGGTATTCCCAAACAGATCTTTGTCTCTTACCAGGAAATAGCGGAAGCTTTGGACAAATCAGTATTTAAAATGGAAGAAGCTATTCTGAAAGCGCTGGAAACCACGCCCCCCGAATTGGCAGCCGATATTTATCGCCGCGGTCTGTATCTGACAGGCGGCGGAGCTTTACTGCGCGGTTTGGATAAACGACTTGCCCAGAAGATCAAGCTGCCCGTACATATTGCGGATGATCCGCTGAGGGCTGTCGTGCGCGGCACAGGTATTGCATTGAAGCATGTCGGAAAATACCCCTTTTTGATGCAGTAATAAACCCGCTAATAGTGAAAAAGGGCCTATATTTAGCATAAATTCAGCAATCAGCATTAAAATTTCCCTGTTTCCGTGCGTAACCTGATCATATTCATTAGACGTTTTTTCAACTTTTTTCTGTTCCTGATCTTGCTGAGTCTTTGTTTGTCGCTTGTTTTCAACCATAATTATTATCAACGGGTCTCTTTTCTCAGTTCTACTAATAAAGTGTCCGGATATTTATTCGGCAAATACAACAATTTCGAGTATTATTTCCATTTGAAAGCGGTGAATGACAGTCTGGCGACACAAAACGCCCAATTACTGAATCAGCTTCCTGAAGATTTCGCCTCTCCTGACTCTTCTTCCAGAATAATAAAAGATTCTGCCGGTAAAAGGCAATATTTATATATGTCGGCAAGAGTCGTAAATAATTCGGTAAACAGTTTGTCCAATTATATCACTTTGTATCGGGGTATGGATGAAGGCGTGGAAGCCGGCATGGGCGTAGTGGGCCCGCAGGGAATAGTCGGCATTGTCAGGAAAGCAAGCAAACATTATGCGGTAGTGATGTCTATGTTGCACAAGGATACAAGGATCAGCGCCCAGTTGAAGAACACGGGGAATTTCGGTTCGGTAAAATGGGATATTTCCGGTCTTAATCCGGATGAAGGCATTCTGACGGATATCCCTAAAAATGTACCTGTACACAAGGGTGATTCTGTGGTGACCAGTGGTTTTTCTGCTATTTTCCCGCAGGGTCTTTTGATTGGCTATGTCAATAAAATTTCAGAAGTGAGTTCCAGTAATTTTCACAGAATAGGAATTCGTTTTGCCACGCGTTTTCAGGAGTTGCAATATGTGTATGTGATCAAAAATTTTAATGCGAAAGAACAGCATGATTTAGAATCTTCAGTGCCTCATGAGTGAATTATTGAAAAATATAATCCGGTTTATCCTGCTGATCCTCCTGCAGGTTTTTGTTCTGAACAGAATTATGCTGCATGGCCTTGCCACTCCCTATCTGTATATGATTTTTATATTGTTATTGCCGTTCAATATCCCAAGATGGGCGCTTATGGTTTGCGGATTAGCGCTGGGATTATCTTTGGATATGTTTATGAATACGCCCGGAATGCATGCTGCTGCTTGTCTCGTAATGGCTTATTTGCGTCCTTTCGTTATTAATATATTATCGCCGCAGGGGGGCTTTGAAACTGCCAGGGCAACGCCTTCCGTAGCCTCCATGGGTTGGAGCCGGTTCATGATGTATGCGCTGATACTCATCTCTATTCATCATTTTGTGTATTTTACTTTGGAAATTTTTGACTTTCATGATATAATATTCTGGCTATTGAAAATTATCCTGTCTTTAATTGCATCTTTCATATTAGTGTTTCTTTTTGAGATGTTATTAGCGGCAAAAACAAGATGATCATCCTTCATGGTTTTTTGTGTGTAAATGAAATGGGTGTAGTTTTGCGCTTTCTTTACCTGTTTTCCACAGGAGGCATACATGTCAATTTATAATCAATCCCGTAAAACCATTATACTGCTGATATTTTTCTCCATCTTTGGAGTAATTGCACTGCGTCTTTTTTACCTTCAGGTCATCGAAAAAAAATACCGGGCGTTGGCGGCGCAACAAGCTGTGCAACGTCTGATTGTATATCCTACCCGGGGGATCATTTATGACCGGAACGGGAATGCCATTGTGAATAATGATGCATTATATGATTTGATGGTCACCCCGAGAGAAGTAAAGAAGGCCATGGATACATCTTACTTCTGTCAGTTGCTCGGTATTGATACTTCCCAATTCAGGATAAAGATGCATCGTGCCGTGGTACGTAACGGATGGATGAGGCCGTCTGTTTTTGCACCTTTGCTGCCGTTGGATGTGTACGGAAGATTACAGGAGAGTTTGTACCAGTTTCCCGGCTTCAGTTTAGTGGAACGTCCGGTCCGCCATTATCCTTTTCACTGCGGAGGGGATATCTGGGGACTTATCGGAGAAGCAGATTCGTCTATCATCAGGAAAAGCAATTACTTCTACCAGGCTGGGGATTTCCTGGGAATCACAGGATTGGAGCGGACATACGAGCCTTTATTGATGGGGCAGAGAGGGATACATTATGTGGTGAGAGATGTGCATAATCGCATTATGGGATCCTATGAGGATGGGAAATTTGATACGGCAGCCATTGCAGGGAAAAACTTAAAGCTGTCTGTGGATATGCCCTTACAGCTTTTTGGAGAAAAGCTGATGCAGAATAAAATCGGCGCCATTGTGGCACTGGATCCTAAAACGGGCGGCGTGCTGGCAATGATAAGCGCTCCCGATTTTGACCCCAATATATTGTCAGGGGCTGACCGGGGTAAAAACTATTTAACATTACTGCGGGATCCTGCAAAACCATTGTATAATCGCGCCACACAGGCAATGTATCCGCCGGGATCCACCTTCAAACCGTTGGAGGCTTTGGTGGCCTTAGACGAGCGTGTGATCACTCCTTCTTTCGGCATATATTGCGTAGGTTATTATTATGGGTGTGGCAGGGTGCTCCATTGTACGGAACACTGGCTGGGACATTCCAAGGATTTGGAAACTGCCATTGCCTATTCCTGTAATTCCTATTTTTTCGATGTATTCAGAAAGATCGTGGATCATACCGGAAATGTAGAACAGGGATTAGCCGAATGGAGAAAATACATGCATAATTTCGGATTAGGCCACCGGCTAGGGATTGATATTCCGGGGGAATCGCCGGGTAATATTCCGGATACCACCCATTACAATAAAATATTCGGCGACGATCACTGGAGTTCCTGTACTATTGTTTCCTGTGGTATCGGGCAGGGAGAAATACTGGAAACCCCTTTACAAATGGCAAACGGAGCCTGTATTATTGCGAACAGGGGGTATTACTACACTCCCCATTTTGTAGCCGGTATTGATGGCAACACGGAGCTTCTGGCGCCGTTTCATCAAAAGCATGTGGTTACTGATATCCCCGATTCTTTGTACCAATATGTAGTGAATGGAATGGCTCAGGTAGTGCAACGTGGTACGGGTGCGGCATCTCAAATACCGGGGATTATTATGTGCGGGAAAACCGGCACGGCGCAAAATCCACACGGGAAGGATCATTCCCTTTTTATTGCGTTCGCTCCCAAGGATCATCCTAAGATCGCCATTGCCGTAGTAGTGGAAAATGCCGGATATGGAGCTACCTACGCTGCCCCAATTGCCAGCCTGATGGTGGAGAAGTACCTGAATGACACTATTGCTGCAGGACCAAGGACCGCCTTACTGAACCGCATGATGAACACTACTATCTTACCCGATTCTCTGATGAAATATGTAAAACCTGCGGATAATAGGTTAGACAGCATTTGGAACAGAAAGGTGGCACAATTGAAGATAAAAAGACATTTGGAAACAAAAGATATGATCTTTAGCAGAAACCGGGATCATCGTTCCAAATCAGATTACTTTATTCGGAAAAAAACCTATGCTGTAACTGAAAATGATGACAGACCGTAGCCCTAAATTCACGAAAGGATTAGATTGGCCTTTGATCTACCTGTATGCTCTGCTGGTGTTCATTGGATTAATTTCCATTTACGCCGTAGAGCACAGAGGCAGTGAGGACTTGTTATATGCGTTAACCCATCTCAGTCACCACTTTGCACAACAGTTAAAATGGGCAGGTGTTGCTGCCATTGCTGCAGTTATTATTTTGCTTATTGACAGTAAGTTTTATACGGCCACGGCTAACCTTCTTTACGTATTGGGTATCCTTCTCTTATTAGTGGTTTTGGTCGTCGGGAAAGACATTAAGGGTTCTCATTCATGGCTGGTTATTGGCGGGTTCCAGTTTCAGCCGGCAGAATTTACCAAATTATGCACTTTACTTGCACTGTCCAAATATCTTTCCAATATAGAAACTGACTTCACTAAACTCCGTTCAAGGATTATTGCCTCGTGCCTTATTTTATTGCCCATTGTAATTATTTTATTGCAGAATGAAACAGGTCTCGCCCTTGTGTATTTGAGTTTCTTCCTCGTTTTATACAGAGAAGGATTACCCGGTATTTTACTCGTGATCGGATTTTCAGTGATCGTCCTGGTACTGTCCGCATTATTGGTGGAAAAGACGACCTTGTTTATCATCTTCTCTGTATTGGCTGCGCTGGTCATTTTCTTTATGAGGAAAATGATCATAAGAAAACGTCGTATATTGATGTATATATTGCTGATCTGGGCTTTTTGCGGGGCGTTCGTCATGTTTGCAGTGCCTTTTGCCTTTCATCACATTCTGCATCCTTACCAGGTATCCCGCATTAATGTCATGCTGGGAAAAGAAGTAAGCAGGGGAGCGGATTATAATGTGCAGCAGTCTAAAATTGCCATTGGCTCCGGTGGTTTGCTGGGCAAAGGTTATTTAAAAGGCACCCAGACCCGTTTTGACTTTGTGCCTGAACAAAGTACGGATTTCATTTTCTGTACTATTGGCGAAGATTTTGGTTTTGCCGGTAGTGTGGTGTTACTTCTCATTTATACATTGCTGATACTGAGAATAGTAAAGATAGCGGAGCGGCAACGATCTTCTTTCAGCAGGATATATGCTTACGGTGTGGCCTGCATATTATTTTTCCATGTGGCGATCAATATAGGCATGACCGTGGGGCTGGCGCCTGTGATAGGTATCCCTCTGCCCCTGATAAGCTATGGCGGTTCTTCCTTATTGGGTTTCACCCTGTTGTTTTTCGTTATGGTAAGGTTAGATGCGGACAGGCAAATGGTGCTGAGATGAGAATACTTCCCTGTTATTTCCTATGAAATCTTTTCATTTCATTGTATTTTGTCCCATTTTAAAATCCAAATTATTCAAATACTATGTCACAAGATCGCAGAAAATTTATCAAGACAGCCGCTGTCGGCGGCGCATTTGCTGCCATGCTTCCCCAGTTGGTGTCCGCAGCAATTAAAGAGAAGGGGACTCAATCCAAAAAAGTGAAGATCTCAAAGAATGATGTGATCCTTTTCCAGGGGGATTCTATTACGGACATGGGGAGGAACCGTTCTGCTACCGGCCCTAATGATAATGGGGGCTTAGGAGCCAGTTATCCGTTTATAGCGGCTGCCGATCTGCTGTTGCGCCATCCGGATAAAAATCTGAAGATATATAACCGTGGGATCAGCGGCAATGTAGTCCCTCAGTTGGCTGCCCGCTGGGACGAAGATTGCATTGATTTAAAGCCCGATATTCTCAGTATTCTTATCGGGGTAAATGATTATTGGCATACGTTGGGTGGAGGTTACAAAGGCACCCTGGAATCCTATCATAAAGATTATGATGCCCTGCTGGCAAGAACCATGAAAGCCTTACCTGAGGTGAAGTTGATTATTGGCGAACCCTATGCCATCCCGGGAGTTAAAGCGGTAAGCGACAGTTGGTTCCCTACGTTTAACGGATATCAGAAAGTATCCCGTGATTTAGCTGAAAAATATCATGCTGTATTTATCCCCTATCAGCATATTTATGAGCAGGCTATTAAATTAGCCCCTGCACCTTATTGGACACATGACGGCGTACATCCCGATACCGCAGGCGATGCCCTGATGGCAAGAGCTGTCCTTGAGGTATTGGCAAAATAAAAAGAAAAACCTCCCTGACGCAATGCAGGGAGGTTTTATTCTCACTAACCCATAAATATAATTCAGGCAACAACCTGCTGTTTGGTAAAAAGGAAATGCTGAACCAAGCTGTAGGCTCCGAACAACAATCCGCTATAAACTAAATCGCCGATAATTGTATTTCCAAAGAAAGGAATTCCTAAAACATAAGTATTTATCAGGCCTTCGGCATTCATAGTATAAGGTGCTATACCCCCGGCAAAAAGCCATACGCTGAAATTTGACAAAATAAAGAAAAATGCCGACGCCGCAAGCGATGTGAAAATTACATTTTTGACAGTTATCTTTTTTAAGGCAACCATTCCTAAAACTACAATCATTGCAAAAGCTCCGTAGTTGATCAACTGGCTCCATCCGTAGAATCCGGGAGTATTCGTAAATAATTGAAAACAGATATCCGACAGAAACAGGGCTCCGATCGGGAAAATAAATGCCCAGGCCTTTCTGGTCATAGTAGCGCCGCCTAATAAGGCCATGGCGGCAATGGGCGAGAAATTATACGGATGCGGCAGCAACCTGCTGAACGCAGCGGCGAGTATCAGCGCCCCGGGTAATACCCATGATATTTTCTTACTGGTTTTCATTGCTAAAATATTCAAGTGAAGCGTGGACGCAAATATATAGGAAAAATAGCTTTGCCTCCGGCTAATTTTTTCACATTTCTTGCACCGGTACCGAGGCTTTGTATATCAATGATTTACCAATGGAAGTAATTCTATATGTTTCTCCTGGTAAAATATAGGCGGATTCACCGGATTTCAGGGCCGTCTCAGTATTGGCGGAGAGAGAAATTTCCCCGGTGATCACCAGGATTATTTCCGGCGACATTGACTGATTATCAATATGTTGTAAATTATTAAGTACTAATTTGGATAAGCTGAAATCGGGTGCGGAACTGGGATATTGTATGTCATTTTTTCCGGGGGAAATATTTTGGATGACAGCAGGTTTTATACCTTCGAAACGGATATGTTTCAGCAGTTCGCTCACGTCCACATGTTTGGGTGTAAGACCTCCCCGGAGCACATTATCGGAATTGGCCATCAGTTCTACGTTTTGACCTTCCAGGTAAGCATGCGGAACACCTGCTGCCTGAAAAATACCTTCACCGGGATACAGGTGAACCAGATTGAAAAAATAAATGGAAAAGATCCCTTTATCCGGATGTTCCGGGTTGGTAAGATGGGAGTCCACAGCACGGGCAGCCCAAAAGTCAGGTGATTCTTTAGATAACTGTTTTTGTTTGTACAGAGGAAGCACCCGATTTAATAACGGTTGCAATAATTCGTTGCTGCGAAATGAAGGCATATTCATCACATGAGCATAGAGCGCTTCATACCCTTTTTTATCAAAATAACTGTATAAAGATCTTAATTCGGGTGTATTATTCAGAATGCCCCTGAGAGAATCCTCCTGACGGAAACCATGCAGCAAATAAAATTCGCTCAGGGCCGCCATCATTTCGGGTTTATGATTATCATCTTTATAATTCCGATGGGGTGCATCTACTGGAATGCCGGCGGCGTTTTCACGGGCGAAGCCCTTTTCCGCCTCTTCTTTGGTAGGATGTACCTGAATGGACAGCATGTCTTTTACATCCAATACCTTGAACAGGAAAGGCAGCCTTCCGAATGTTTTAGTTATCTTTTCACCCAGAAATTTTTCAGGGCTGGATTTGATTAACTGATTAAGCGGTTGTAAAGTTTTATCATCAAGAGCTACTTCAGCAGAAGCTTTATCGTGAGCGCCCAGCCAGTATTCTGCGAAAGGCTGATGAGATGCATTTTGTATATGTAACAAATGAGGGATAAAATCATATCCTCCCCATGCGTAGTGTTGTATTTTTCCTGTGATCCTGAATGCCATAACAGATAAAGCTTATTTTATACCTTT
Organism: Chitinophagaceae bacterium; assembly: GCA_004322015.1. Lineage (GTDB taxonomy): Bacteria > Bacteroidota > Bacteroidia > Chitinophagales > Chitinophagaceae > FW021-bin31. Next base: position 18,493 of record SCQT01000197.1, on the reverse strand, counting down.
GAAATCTTTTATTACGGAAGGTTTATGCAAATGATGCATATTACCCGAAATTATAATCTCAGGGTGTATGTTTGTATTATTTTGAAAGTTTTTGTAAAGATATGTAAAATGATTTGACAGAGGTGGTCTGATTATATCCCTTGAACTCAAATTTTTCCTTTTCTCAAAAATCCTTTTTATCTTGTAACCTCATTTCCAGGCTAAAATATGGATGAACTTTTACAAAAAATACAATATCACGATGATCAGCAGGCATTTGAACAATTATATCAATTGTTATTTTTCAAGTTGTATCAATTTGCTTACGCGTATGTACACTCAAAAGAAAACGCCGAGGAAATAGTGAATGATGTGTTTATGGGTTTATGGCAAAAGAGAAATACACTGAATACAATAGCCAATATTCATGTTTACCTGTATGTGGCCATAAAGAATACTTCTCTGAATTATATAAGAAAAAACAAATTACCTCCACCTCTTTCATTAGATGATTTGGAAGTGCGTCATCTGCATTTCCATGCTGATCCTGAAAATACTTTCATTACGAGGGAAATGCAGTCCCGGATTGAAAGAGCCATTGAGTTATTACCCCCCCGTTGCAAAATTATTTTCAAGCTTATTAAAGAGGATGGTTTCAGCTATAAAGAAACGGCCTCTATTCTGGACATCTCAGTGAAAACGGTGGATACACAACTTTATCTTGCACTTAAAAAATTGAATGTCACACTCTTACCGGTATGGGAGGAATATGCTGATATTCATAAAGCCAATCTCGGAGATACGGAGCATTAATTTGGACCCAATAGGGTTTCCCTGCGGATTTTTGCTGACATATAAATTATCAGGTAAAAAATTCTTATATTCCTTTAAGGAATTTCCTGAAAAAATGTTTCCCATATATCAGGGACATTCGGCGTAAATCATTTACATGGATTCAAAACGGATATTGCAACTGCTGGCAAGGAAAATGGGAAAAGCTGTTTCGGAAAAGGAGCTTGCTGAATTGGGAGATTTGTTGACGAAGCATCCGGAACAGCAGTTTTTAATGGATGTATTGCAAAGCATAGAAGAGGAAAAGCGACATATAGAGCCTGCCGTCAGTGAGAATGAATTAATACGGGAAGGATGGAAATTATTACAGAGGGAAATGACACAGGTAGAGACGCAAGGCATTGCCTCTCCGCAGCGCATTGCCTCCGCCAAAGGAAAGTGGAGGAAGAATATTTCCGTAATCTGGGTTCGCCGCGCTGCCATGTGGATGGGGATTATTGCATTAAGCGCCGGTTCATATTTTATTTTGAAGCATAGAAAAACGAGACAACCTCCTTTAGCATCCGTTCAAATGAGGCAAATATCGTTGCCTTACGGAGCGCCGGAGAAAAAAGTATTACCCGATAGTTCTGTCGTATGGATGAATGCGGGAAGTCATATCCGGTATGCGACAGGTTTTAGTCAGAATAAACGGGAAGTGTATTTGCAAGGGGAAGCTTATTTTGACGTAAAGCACGATGCCATGCATCCTTTTATAGTGCATGCGGGAAATATTGACATAAAAGTACTGGGTACGGAATTTAATGTACAGGCTTATGCAGATGAGAACAAAATTGAAACCACCTTGATTAATGGCAAGATCCAGGTTCAGATTGCAGGTAATCCGGATAAGAAGATTATTCTTACCCCTCATGAAAAGCTCACAGTAATCAACAGGGAGTTTACCCTGACAGGAACTAATAAAAGTAAATCAAAAGAATTGAGTTTTCAGGTAAAAGAAATGCCGCCTGTAACTGTTGGGACGCAGGTTCCCGAGCTTGCCTGGATGCAGGATAAATTAGCATTTCAGGATGAGCCGCTGGGTGAATTGGCAAAAAAATTAGACAGGAGATTCAATGTGTATATACAATTTAACGATACCCAGTTGGAAAAAGAGAGACTGACCGGAGTGTTTATAAATGAGAATATCCAGAAAGCCATGAAGATATTGCAAATGACCACGCCTTTCCTTTATAAGATTAAAGGAGATTCAGTGTACCTGAGCAAATGAAAGCATGAGAACGCGGGAACTGAACACAAGAAGCTTGTAAGATTTTAAAACTAAAACCATAAAACTATAAAACTATAATTACATGTATTACACAGGTTGAATTAAAAAGCATGCAAAAGAAAGGAGGAAGAGCGGTCACTCTTCCTCAGCGAAAGTATCCTGATCAGGAGAAAGTTTACCTGTTTCCTGATCGTATTCGTTAACTTTTCAAAACAAAAGTATGAAAAAAATACTATTGTCAGCTCCTTTTCCTGGCGATGAGTTTATTTGTAAACTGGCATTGAGTATGAAACTTACCTTTATCATCGTCTTTATTTCGTTTTTGCAGGTTTCCGCTCACGTAAATGGGCAGGCAACTTTTACGTTGAACATGGAGCATGTAGATGTGAGCAGGATCCTGAATAAAATGCAAAAAGAAAGCAGTTATCGCTTCTTTTACAATGAAAAATATCTGGATCATCTCAATCCCGTAAGTTTAAATGTACATCAGGCTACTATAGCGGAGGTCATGGGTCAATTACTTGATTCCACGCTCAATTATAAGATCTTAGATGATAACCTGGTAGTCATTTCGCCCAAAGGTTCGATGCCGGATCAGCATAAAGTATCCGGATCGGTAACCGATAACAATGGTAAGCCGTTGATAGGGGTTACTGTAAAGATCATAGGTTCCGATCAGGGAACGATCACCGATGATAATGGCGATTTTGCCGTGATCATATCTGATAACAATACGATTTTACAATTCAGCTACCTGGGATATCAGACTCAGGAAATAGTGGTTGGCGGCCGTACCGAATTAAAGATTGAATTGAAACCGGCCTACAGTAAGTTGCAGGATGTGGTGGTGATTGGCTATGGCACGCAAAAAAAAGAAGATGTAAACGGAGCTATTTCTTCGATTTCGGCCAAGCAGATTGCCAACATTCCACAGGCAAGTGTGGATCAAATGATACAGGGAAAATTGTCGGGCGTTACCGTTACGCAAAATTCCGGCACACCCGGTGCCGCAGTTTCCATTCGTGTTCGTGGTATCACCTCTTTTACCAACAGTGAGCCATTATATGTGATTGACGGTGTAGCCATCAATGGTAATCAGGATGCCGGTCTTCAGTTAACCAGTCCTCACAGCCCGAGCGAGCAGGAAACATCGCCGAGTCCGTTAGCGCAACTTAATCCCAATGATATTGCTTCTATTGATGTACTGAAAGATGCATCGGCTACAGCTATTTACGGCAGCCGGGGAGCTAATGGGGTGATCATCATTACCACTAAAAGAGGAGAAGCAGGCGCTGCGAAAATTGATTATAACGGCTACTATGGTTGGCAAAGTCAGGGTAAATTCCTCGATATGATGAACCTGCCACAGTATGCCAGTTTTGAAAACACACTGGCAGACGAATTTGGTTTGAACAGGCGTGTTGAGTTTGCTGATCCCCCCAAACTGGGTCCGGGCACCAATTGGCAAGATGCTATTTTCAGGAATGCCTCCATCCAAAGTCATACACTTTCTATTTCCGGAGGAACGGCTCACACGAATTATTATGTATCAGGAGGTTATTTCAATCAGCAGGGGACAGTGATAGGATCCGGTTTTAACCGTTATTCATTCCATACCAATATTAATTCACAAGTAAATAATTGGTTTAAAGCCGGAACAAGCGTTTCAGGCAGTCAAACGAATGAAATGATCGGATTGGGAAACTCTTATGGGATTATCTATAATGCATTATTACAAGCTCCGGATGCTCCCGTTTATAATGCAGATGGTTCTTTCGCCGGGCCTGTGGTAATAAACGGCACAGTGGAAGGAGGGCAAAATCCGGTTCAGGAAGCATTAAATATTACGAATACCCTGGTAAGAAGCAATTTCCAGGGTAGCTTGTATGGTGATATTCTGTTTAATAAAGACTTTACGCTGCATTCTGAAATAGACGGGAATTTTGACTGGAACGAGGCCAGAACCTTTTTCCCCACTTATAGTTACGGGGCTACAGGCTCAGCATCTGCTTTTATAAATTCCCAGGCTGTGCTGAATGTATATAATGCAAGAGATAATTATTGGAACTGGATAGAGCATCTGAATTATAATCATACTTTTGGAACTAAAAATGTAATATCAGCATTGGTTGGCCATGAAGTCTGGGAATCCACTTATGATGGCATACAGGCCGGCACCAAAGGATTTCAGGCTGGTAATACCTTGCAGACATTGAACCTGGGGACACAAAGCACTAACTCCTTAGGAGAGCCAAAAGGCAGCACTTCCATGGAATCCTGGCTGGCACGTATCATCTATACCTATGATAATAAGTACAGCATGACGGCTACAGACCGCAGTGATAAATCTTCCAATTTTGCTCCCGGTCACCAGGTAGGATACTTCCCCGGCGTGGCCGTTTCCTGGAGATTGTCAGAAGAGCCTTTCTTTGCCGGATTCAGGCACATCGCCGACAATGTAAAAATACGGCTTGGTTGGGGTACCACGGGAAATTCCAGTATACCGCAATACAGCTATGGCTCTGCCATAAAACCTATTGTTACAGGTTTAGGCACAGGATTTAGCTTTAATAATTTTTCCAATCCGGACCTTACCTGGGAAACAGCCATTCAAAAAGATGCGGGTATAGATATCAGCTTATTTAACAGCCGTATCCAGGGCTCCATAGATTACTATGATAAGACTTCTAAAAATTTCCTGTTTCAACAGCCTTTGCCTGCTTTCCTCGGAGGCGGTACCGCAGAATACTCTAATGCGGCAGTCGTTCAGCCGCCTTATGTAAATGCGGGTGAAATAGAAAATAAAGGCATTGAGTTCAGCATTACCGGTAATAATATTATTTCGAAAAATTTCAGATGGGTTACTACTTTAATCTTTTCACATTATAACAATAAAGTAGTCTCATTAAATGGCTTTCCGGCTATTATCGGTAATGTATCAACCGGTTTCGGTCCGCAAATCCCTGCCACTTATACTCAGGTGGGCGGATCTATCGGAGAGTTTTATGGATATAAAGTAATGGGTATTATTACCAATACCAAGCAATTGGCATACCTGGCTGCGAATCCGCAAAATGTGATAGGATCTCCTGAAATAATAAGCAGTGACAGAACCCTGAGTAATGCCGTCTATTTGGGCGATATTGAATATTACGGCAACAATCATGGCGCCCCGAATACGGAATATCCGTTGGGGAATCCCAATCCGGATTTTACCTACAGCATTACGAATACCTTTTATTATGAAAATTTTGAGCTGTCCGTATTTTTAAATGGATCTTATGGGGGGAAAATATTGAATGCCGTCAGATTTCAGACTGAGGGAATGTATGGCGTGTATATGAATCAACTGGCATCGGTCGCCAATTTCTGGACGCCGTCCAATCCCAATGCTAAAATCCCCACTCCAAGGGCCAGCTTCGGTAATAATAATTTAGTGATGTCAGACAGGTTTTTGGAAAGCGCTTCTTATCTGAGGATACAAAATATCAATTTAAGCTACTCACTTCCTTATAAGTGGTCAAAGTGGATAAAAATGAATAATCTGAAGGTATATGTAAGCGGCCAAAACCTGTATGTATTTACAAAGTACAGTGGATTAGATCCTGAGATTGGTTCTTTAAATCAAGATCCTGTATTACAGAATATTGATTACGGCAGATATCCTACCCCACGGCTTATCACCTTTGGTGTAAATGCTGAATTTCAATAATCACTTTATTAAACGAAACTGAAATGAACAAACATATTATATTTTCGATGGGAGTTTTTGCAACCGTGATCTTGGTTTTAAGTAGTTGCAAAAAGACTTTCTTCAATCGCCCGCCGGAAAATGCGCCTACCGTAGGCACTTATTATCAAGCCATTGACCAGGTTCAATCGAGCACGGATATATTATATTCCGCACCATGGTTTGGTCTGAACGGAAAGGCTTTTCTGGCAATAAGCGAGCTTCAGAGTGGCAATGCACGTTGCTGGGCTGGTACGGACGGCGAATTTGACGCGTTAAATAATTATACTGCAGGCAATGCCACGCTCGCAGTGCAAAGTGCATGGAACTCACTGTTTACCGTAGTAGCGCAATGCAACGCTTTATTGAATAATTTACCTTCTGCGGTTTCCTCTTCTGTGCCCCAGGCAGTTGTCAATAATGCCCTGGGTGAAGCACATTTAATGCGGGCCGCAGCTTACTTTTATCTGGTCCGTATCTTCGGCAATGTTCCGATCATCACTAATCCCACCCCTTTGATCAGTTCCTTCGATTCCGTCCGGACCAACCCGGTACCGGATGTTTACAGGTTCATCGTCAACGATCTGAAGTTTGCAGAAGCCAATTGCACGCCTGGTGTGGCATCCACCGGTCATGGTTCCAGCGGTTCCGCTTCGGCATTGCTTTCTAAAGTGTATTTATACATGCAGGATTATGCAGATGCCAAAATAGAATCGGAAAAGGTCATCAATAGCGGTGAATTCGGTTTAATGGGCCTGGATTTTTCCGGAAGCTACGTGAACCTTTTCGAGGAACCGTTTAATAATAACAAGGAATCCGTCATTGCTTTACAATGGACTCCCAACGGAGGCTACGGTTATGGTAATCAGATGCAGTCTGTACTGGCGCTCAACACTACAATAACGGGTACCGGAGATGGTTGGGCTGAGCTCGGACCTACCTGGGATCTGCAAGATGCCTTTAAAGCCGCCGGAGATACCATACGCAGACATGGAACCATTATGCTGCCGGGAGATCATTATCCTGAGATAGACAAGGCAAATGGAGGATTCACGGTGCCGCTGAATGCTGATGCACAAGGCACACATGCTGGAGTGAAAAAATATGTAACAGGAACCCCAGCCGATAATAATGGTAATTCTGCCTTTCAGGCTGCAGGAAATAATACCTACATTATGCGTTATGCCGATGTTTATCTGATTGCTGCAGAAGCGATCATGGGTCTGGAAGCCAACCCCGGAGCGGGGCATGGTATAGATACCAACTTCGTTTGTACGGATCCGACGGCATTATCTTATGTTAACAAGGTGCGTCAACGGGCAGGATTGCCTCCCAGAACGAGTATTACTTACCGGCAATTAATAGAAGAGAGGCGATTGGAATTTGCTTTTGAGGGGGATTACTGGTACGATTTGCAACGAATTGACGGGTTTAATTCGCCCACGCATCCGGTGGCACAGGCGATCATTTCCAAAGAAAACAAGGGTGACTCTAACAGCGCGGGCACTGCCGCTCATGATTATACGGATTATCAGCGTAATTATCAATATTTTACACCTGCCAATTCTCAATTTTTACTTCCGATCCCTGCCACAGATATAGCGGCGGACCCGGCATTACTTGAAGCTCCCGTTTCATATAAATTTTAATGTATAACTGATTAAATACTGATATATGAAAATCAAGATATTAAAAAATATAATGCTGATATTAGCGGTAGCCATGCTGATTGGCATAAGCTCGTGCCGTAAATATAACAGCCTCGGATTTGCACCGGGCACCGGCGCCCCAACCATTACCTCAGTGCATACTTATTATAAGATGGATACTGCCAATGTGACTTCGACAATCACTACTTATAATTCTTCCGGAAATGCTTCAACTACGACAGTAGTTAGGTCGGGGCAACCCCACGCTTTTGACTCCATCACCAGGGCCGGCAATCTGGGTGATTATTATCTTATTGAGGGCGCTAATCTGGGCAGCGCCACCGCTATAACCTTTAACGGGTTTTCCGCCTATTTTAACAGGGCCATGATCACGGATCATTCTATCCTTGTTCAGATCCCTTCCAAAACACCTTATTATGGACCCCATGCAACAGATAGTCTTGTCGTCACTACACTTTACGGAAAGGCTTATTATAAATTCTCCATCATACCGCCTCCACCAACTGTTTCGTCCCTGTCTGATTTCAATTTCAGAGCGGGCAGTCAGATCATGCTGACCGGTGTTGGCTTTGCCAGTGTAACTTCAGTGGGACTGACCGGTACCAATGCCGCTTGTACTATTATAAGCCAGACAGATTCTACAATGACCCTCCAATTTCCTTCCACTAATGTTTCTCAGGTGAATTTAGTATTTACTTACTCTGCCGGAACAGCTACTTCAACGCAGGAGTTGGTAGATGTAGATAATGCTTATCAGATTTTTACTGATAATTACCAAAATGGATGGGGAAGCTGGTCATGGGGGCCGGCATCGCCAAGCGCTAAGGTTGTAAAAAGCGGAACCGCTTCTTTTTCTGCACAGTTTGGAGCCAACTCATGGTGGATAGATGGATTCAGGCAGGGCGGCGGCGGAGCTACCGATGGAGTACCCTTCACAAACGGGTATAATTATTTATCTTTCTGGGTATTTGGAGGAAGCGTTGATGAAACGGTTTACATCGAGTTCGGCAATGCAGGATTTGCCAACAGCAAGCCCGGTAATTTTATTAATGCGATTGATGTGCCGCCCGGCATCTGGACTTATTATAAAATACCGGTCAGTTCTTTATTGTGGAATACCAGCGCCGCCAATTGGTCTGCCAATAGCGCTGCCTTGTTAAATACGGTCGCCTTCTTCATGCCGGGGAATACGGTTACCGAAACCTTGTATTTTGATGATGTCATATTAATTAAATAACTGAACAGCCTGTATGAAGAATCATCTGATCAGAACTTATATTATAGGAGTATTTCTTTTGTTTATCCTCACGGGGATGTATACGGTGTTAAATGCCCAGTCCCTTGCATGGCAACGGGCTAAGACTATGGGTATGGGTATTGACCTTTCTTGGCTGGAGAATTACTGGAACGGAACCCCTTCAGAGGGCTACAGGGATTATCTGGACATGCACAGTCTTGCAGGAAGAAAAAAAGATCTGGAACTGATGCACCGGCTTGGGTTCACCACCCTGCGCCTTCCTGTTGCCTTTAACTACTGGACAACCGATAAACCTCCCTATAAGATTATAGAAACCGGATATTTCGCGGCTATTGACTCTATTTTGAAATGGGCTGAGCAATATCACCTGAAAGTGATCATTGATAATCACAATGGCTCCTTAGACGATTCCGTTAAAGTAATGCAGGCTTTGCCCCGTGTGGAAGCGATCTGGCGCCAGATCGCCACACGTTATAAATACACAGATCCGGATGAGGTATTTTTTGAATTATATAATGAGCCTCATTATATCTCTGATATGCAATGGAAAAAATGTGCATTGCAATTAATAAAAGTAGTTCATGACATTGCACCCGAACATACCATCGTCATCGGGGGAGCCGGCTGGAACAGCATTCATGGGCTGATTCAGCTGGGGACACTGCCGGATAGTAATATTATTTATACTTTTCATTTTTATGATCCGTTTTTATTCACTCATCAGGGCGCAGCTTGGGCAGGAGTGAAAGCCACATCGAATATACATGTCCCTTTTCCCTATAACGCTGCCACTATGCCACCTGTGAATCCTGCATGTACCGGTACGTATGGTGAAAATAATTATAAAAATTATAAACAGGCAAGCAGTAAAGCTTTTCTGGAAAAGGAGTTGCTGGCGGCAAAAGATTTTTCAAAGAAATATAATGTACCTGTATTTTGTGGAGAATGGGGCAGCTATAAGAAATATTCGGATGCACAAAGCCGGTGCCGTTATACGGCCACTATCAAAAAACTATTGGAATCCCTGCATATTCCTTTTGCCTACTGGGAATGGGACCAGAGTTTTAGTTTTTTTCAGGGGAAACCTGCTTTGCAAAATATTTCTGAATGTATGAGAAAAGCATGGGGGTTTAAATAATCTGTAGTTTTAATCCTCATCGGGCGCTTGGCTAAAAAATTCCCTTTTGTTAAGGAATGTGAATGCAGATAAATAGTATAATTAAACTAACTTACTAAAGTCAAAAGGTATGCGAAGAAAACTTATTCTGAAGGAAGTGAATATTTGTTTTTTTCTATGTTTGTTTTTAGTTGTTATTGGTTTGCAGGCTTCCCGGGCACAAAAAGTTTATAAGCCTGTAAACCATCATGCAAGTCGGGAAGCACGGAACTTGTTATCTTTTTTGTACAGTATTAAAGGAAAATATATTCTTTCGGGACAGCATAATTATCCACACGAACTTACCCGTTCGTCTGACAGCACGTTTGCCATCACCGGAAAATATCCGGCTGTCTGGGGATCAGATTTTATAGATCCGCATTATCGTCAGGATATTGTGGAAGAAGCTATTCGTCAGTATAAGATGGGTTCCATCATTACCCTGATGTATCATATAGTAAAGCCATTCGACCCGGACAGCCTGGGATTTGCCAAAGGAGTGTTGGGAAAAATTACTGATGATCAATGGAAAGAAATTATTACGCCGGGAACAAAATATTATAAAGATTTTTTACAAAAAATAGATACGGTAGCCGGATATCTTCTAGAATTAAAAAAAGCGCATATACCCGTTTTGTGGCGGCCTTTTCATGAAATGAATGGCGGATGGTTCTGGTGGGGGGATAAGCAGGGCAGGGATGGATTTAAAAAACTGTGGATGATCATGTACCGGCGTTATACCAGGCATTTCAGGTTGGATAACCTCATCTGGGTGTGGAGTCCTAACTCTCCAAGAGCGACGCCCGGCGATGAAGCGGATGCTTACAAAAATTATTTCCCGGGTCTCAAATACGTAGATGTGCTGGCGGCGGATATATATCATAATGATTTCAGGAAAAGTAATCAGGATCAGCTATTGGCGCTGGCACATGGCAAGCCGATAGCCATGGGAGAAGTGGGAGACGTCCCCACCCCGGAGATATTAAGGCAACAGCCTGAATGGTGCTGGTTTCTGATATGGGCGCATTTTAACTGGGTAAACAACAGCCGCCAGGCTATGCGGGCATTGTTCAGTGATCCGAAGGTAATATCCCGGGATGAATTATTAAAAATGAGGGAACAGCGTTGATAAAATAAAACTTTGCCATATCTACTACCGGATTTTCTGCCGTCAGCAAATACATTTGAATTTTTTAGTCAGGTTGTATGAGCTTAAGGTTTCCTTTTGTATATTGCCCTCCAATTACAATTCATTAAACCGCTGACTCATGCGAAAAATCATTATCCTTTTTAGCTTTTTGTCAATTTGCGTTATTCCGGGAACAGTGGCAGCCCAGCAATACATGCTTTCTTCTCCGGACGGGCATTTGCAGCTAAAGATCAATAATGGAAAGTCTTTATCTTTTTCCCTAATAAAAGATAATGATGTGATCATTCCTTCTTCCACCATAGCGATGGTATTGAACAATGGAAGTATTCCCCGGGAAAATGATAAAGTGAGTAAAGTTGTCAGGCATAGTGTAAATGAAATCATTCGCCCTGTAGTTCCGGTAAAAAATGCAACCATTAAAAATAATTATAATGAGCTTACCCTGGAATTTCGGGATCATTTCAACGTAATCTTTCGTGCATATAATGACGCTATCGCTTACCGGTTTCAAACCGGTTTTCCCGGTTCCATCATAGTAAAAAATGAACGTTTCGACATAATGCTTCCGCAGCATGCGGAGGCCTGGCCTGCTTTTATTACCGGTAAAGATAATGTGCAGGATAAATGGATGAATCCTTATGAGCATATTTATCAAAAAATGTCTGTAAGCGATATTCCCGGTAATAAAATTGCCCAATTACCGCTGCTGATTGACCTGCACCATCAGGGCAAAGTATTAATTACGGAAAGTGATCTGTATGATTATCCGGGATTATATTTTGAAGGAACTCATTCAAACGGCCTTCAGTCTGTTTCTCCACCGAGGGTTAAGAGCGATGAAAACAATATCCGTGGTGAAGGTGGTTGGGATCGCATTCTGCGCCCCGCCTCCGTGTACGATGATATAGCCGCCACTAAAGGATCACGTGCCTTTCCCTGGCGTATTATAGCGGTGGCGGATAAAGATGATCAGTTGCTTGATAATGAAATAGTATATAAGTTAGGTGAACCCGATAAGATAAAAGATGGCTCATGGATAAAGCCGGGCCTCGTTGCCTGGGATTGGTGGAACGACTGGAATATTACGGGGGTGAATTTTAAAGCAGGCATTAATACGGACACCTATAAATATTACATTAATTTTGCCGGCCGGAATCATATTCCTTATATCATCATGGATGAGGGTTGGTATCAGTTAGGTGATCTCACAAAAGTGAATCCGGATATCAACATGCAGGAACTGATTCAATATGCCGCGCAAAGGAATGTGGGGATCATTCTCTGGTGTTCCTGGCTGACATTGGATCATCAGATGAAAGAAGTAATGGATTTATTTCAGCAATGGGGCATAAAAGGCATTAAAGTGGATTTCATGAACAGGGATGACCAGGCGATGGTCAATTTTTACTGGAAATGTGCGGAGGCCGCTGCACAGCATCATTTATTAGTTGATTTTCACGGAGCACATAAACCCGCAGGGTTGAATCGCACTTATCCTAACGTGGTCAATTTTGAAGGGGTCCCTGGTTTGGAACAGGATAAATGGATTGACAGTCTGGCCACGCCCGTGATGGCAGCTACCTTACCTTATATACGGATGTTTGCAGGCCCCATGGATTATACGCCCGGCGCCATGCGCAATGCACAGAAGAAAGATTTTCGCGCGATTAATGATAATCCGATGAGCCTTGGAACCCGCTGTCAGCAATTAGCCATGTATGTGGTATTTGACGCGCCGTTGCAGATGCTGTCAGATAACCCGGTGGCTTATGAAAAGAATAAAGAATGCCTGGATTTTATTGTGAATGTGCCCACTACCTGGGATCAGACAATTCCTTTGGCAGGAGAGGTAGGTCAGTATGCGGCCCTGGCCAGAAGGAAAGGGGATCAATATTTCGTGGGAGTGATCAACAACTGGCAACCCCGCGATCTGACGCTTGATTTTTCATTTTTACCGAGAGGGACACATCATATTGTGATATTTCAGGATGGGGTGAATGCAGATCGTAACGGTATTGATTATATGAAAATAGTGAGAAATATTACGCAGAACGATAAGCTGACCATTCATTTAGCTCCCGGCGGAGGATGGGCGGCGAGAATCAAATAGATGGAAAGCCATTCATCAGAATTATAATGTCAATTTTAAATCAATAAATTAACAATCATGTCAAACGCTTCAGGAACAGCTATTAAATTGAAAGGCAACACCATTCATACCGTAGGTCATTTACCCGCAACCGGTACAGAAGCAAAAAATTTCACCCTGGTGGCAAATGATCTCTCGGAGAGATCGTTATCTGATTTTTCGGGAAAACAAATTATTCTGAATATTTTTCCCAGCATAAATACCGGAGTTTGCGCAGCTTCGGTCAGAGTTTTTAATCAAAAGGCAGCGGGTTTGCATAATACGGTTGTCTTATGTATTTCCAAAGACCTGCCCTTTGCCCAAAAACAATTTTGCGGAGCTGAGGGTATTTCCAATGTAGTGATGTTGTCCGACTTCAGAACTGATTTCGGACATGAATACGGGGTACAAATGGCTGATGGTCCTATGAGAGGATTACTCAGCAGAGCGGTGATCGTTATCAATCCCGAAGGCAGGATAGTGTATGAAGAACAGGTGCCCGAAATCACGCAGGAACCCGATTATGAAAAGGCATTGGCTGCATTGAATTAAAGTGAATCCTTATTCAAATTTTTTGAATAAAGAGCTGGCAGTATGTCCTCCGAATCCGAATGTATTATTCAATACGTAGTTCACGGTTGTCTTTACCGGATCTCCAAGGAGGATACGTAATCCTTCCGGGACCTGTTCATCTAATTCTTTGGTGTTGATGGTGGCGGGAATGATATCGTTTTTGATAGATAAGGTACAAAGAATACATTCTATGGCTCCGGCGCCTCCCAGCAGATGCCCTGTCATGGATTTAGTGGCCGTAATGACAATCGGATGATCACCGAAAGCTTTCTTGATGCCTGCCAGCTCGCCCAGGTCACCCACTCCGGTGGAAGTGGCATGGGCATTAATGTAATCCACCTGTTCGGGTTTGATACCGGCATCCCTTAATGCCCGGGTGATTCCCAGCCAGGCACCCAATCCATCCGGGGGTGTTCCTGTCAGGTGGTAAGCGTCAGCCGCCATACCCCCCCCCGCAATCTCAGCATAAATCGTAGCGCCTCTCTTTTGAGCATGTGCTAACTCTTCCAAAACCAATGCACCCGCGCCTTCTCCTACCACAAATCCGTCTCTGGTTTTATCAAACGGGCGGGAGGCTGTTTCGGGCGAATCATTTCTCTTTGACAGCGCCTGGGAAGCATTAAATCCGCCTACCCCTGCTTCTGTGATCGGCGCTTCTGATCCTCCGGCGATCATCACATCAGCCTTTCCCATCCTGATCGTATCAAAAGCATTAATAATAGCCGTGTTGGATGATGCACAGGCAGAAACAGTACAATAGTTTGGTCCATGCAACTGATGCCGGATGGAAATGACCCCCGCTGCAATATCGGAGATCATTTTGGGGATAAAGAAAGGATTGAATCTGGGTGTCCCGTCCCCGTTAAAAAATTCTTTTAATTGTTCCTGAAAAGTCCCGATGCCACCGTTTCCCGAGCCCCAGATCACACCTGCCTCGTACAGTTCCTCTTTACTCATCCGGCTAAAGTCCAGGCCTGCATCTTTAATAGCCTGGTCACTGGCTGCGACCGCATATTGAGTGAACAGGTCATATTTCCTGATTTCCTTTTTCTCCATGTAATCTTCGGAGTTAAAACCTTTGACTTCGCAGGCAAACTGTGTTTTAAATTTAGACGCATCAAACCTGGTGATAGGTCCTGCACCGCTTTTACCTGCCAGCGAATTTTCCCAGAATTCCTTCACATTATTGCCTAAGGGAGTAATGGCTCCTAATCCGGTGATGACTACTCGTTTCATCCGTAAATATTTTATGAATTGATTTCGGGCGGTAAATTAGTGATTTATCCGCAAAACGATCCTGAAAGTTATATAACATTTATCCCTGTCCCGACGTTGTTTATTTTGTAACCTGTAAATTATCCGTTATGGAGATGTTCAATGAATATGTCAGTTTTTTGAAAAGTGATATTGCTTTACCAAAAGCCATGATGACTGGTGTACCGGATCATGCGGAAGTGATAAACGTGACCGTGCGTTTAATTCCCCAAAAATCTCCCGCCGGATGGGAAAAAGCGCTTACAGGTTCGGGTAAATTTTTGACCCGTACCCAATATGCTTCACAGTTTGGCGCCTCTGCTGCCGATCTGCATGTGGTGGAGCAGTTTGCCCATGCCAAAGGGTTGACTATTGTGGAGTCCAGTGCTGCCCGTTGTTGCGTGGTTCTCAGAGGAACTGTTCAGGCTATGTGTGACGCTTTTAATGTGAGGCTGGCGCAGTACACAACCTCATCGGGGAATGTATTCAGGGGAAGAAGCGGATACATCCATATCCCGAAGGAACTGGAAGGTAAGATTGAGGGAATATTCGGGCTGGATAACCGGCCGGTAGCCACCCCGCATTTTCAGATTAAAAAAACAAAAAAAGGGACTTTTGCTCCGCAGCAGGCAGGCGTATCTCATAATCCGGATGATATTGCCGCTATGTATGATTATCCTGCAGGCAAAACAGGCAAGGGACAATGCATTGCGCTGATTGAATTAGGCGGAGGATATCGCACGGCAGACCTGAACGCTTATTTCAATGGCCTGAAAATACCGGTTCCTTCTGTAAAAGCAGTATCTGTGGATGGCGCTGTCAATAACCCGGGGACTGCGGACGGACCGGATGGAGAAGTGATGCTGGATATTGAGGTGGCCGGCGTTGTTTCTCCCGGTGCAAAGATTGTGGTGTATTTTGCCCCCAATACGGATCAGGGTTTTCTGGATGCGATCACTGCCGCCATACATGACAAGAGCAATCATCCCAACGTGATCTCTATCAGTTGGGGGGGGCCTGAAGTCAACTGGACCCAACAGGCGCTGACTTCTTATGATCAGGCTTTTCAAAGTGCAGCTGCTTTAGGGATCACGGTTACTGTAGCTGCGGGCGACAGCGGATCTTCAGATGGGGTGAATGACGGCGAGGCACATGCGGATTTTCCTGCCAGCAGTCCGAATGTATTGGCTTGCGGAGGAACAACGATCGCCACAAAAGGGAGTCAGATTACCAGCGAAGTAGTCTGGAATGAAGCAAGCGGAGGAGCGACGGGTGGGGGGATCAGCGAGGTGTTTCCATTACCGTCGTATCAGAAAAATGCCAAAGTGCCGCCATCTGTTAACCCCGGGAATCATATCGGGAGGGGATTGCCTGATGTGGCGGCCAATGCGGATCCCAATTCAGGATATAACATCCGCGTGGATGGAAACAACCTGGTCATTGGCGGAACCAGCGCCGTGGCCCCGCTGATGGCAGCATTGATTACGCTGATCAATGAAAATAATAGTTCTGATGCAGGGTTTATTCATCCAAAAATTTATGCCAATCCAAAGCCGTTTAAAGATATTACTTCGGGCAATAATGATACCGTAGCAGGAAATATCGGTTACTCGGCAGGGAAGGGCTGGGATGCCTGTACAGGCTGGGGCGCGGCAGACGGGAAAAAGCTCCAGGCTCTTTTAAAATGACAATTTAGTATCCAACGGTCAGCGTCATGGCGCTCATGGCCAGAACACACCATCTCTGACGGCAGCAATCGTTTTTACAGCCAACGGGTGATCAAATCCCCGAGAATATAACCAATGATCGCCACACCCATGCCCACAATAAACATTTCAAAACCGCTTCGCCAGAGATTACGTCCTGTGAAAAAACTGCGCGCGGCGCCCACACCGAAATGCATCAGCATCGCTAAAATGAATGCAGCAATAACGGCCGGATATCCTCTTAGAAATAAAAAGGGTAACAAAGGAATAAAAGCGCCGATTGCCGTGGCGATACCGGTAAGCCAGGCCTCTCTTACCGGGCTCATTTCTGTACCTGCAATCCCTAATTCTTCCCGTACCTTTTCTTTCAGCGCTTTATCAGGGTCTTTCATAACTTCAGCAGCCAATCTCGCAGCAGCAGATTCATCTATACCTTTAGTCTGATAGATAACAGCTAATTCTTCCTGTTCCAATTCGGGCATTAGTTTTATTTCTTCGGCTTCCATACTGATCTCATGATCATATACTTCCTGCTCGCTTTTAGCCGCCAGATATCCGGATGCTCCCATAGATAAGGCATCCGCCAGCAATCCGGCAGCGCCTGATACCAAAATGAAATGGTCGCTGGAATGTGCTCCTATTACGCCGGCGATTAATCCGAAATTGGCAGTCAGTCCGTCATTAAAACCATACACCACATTGCGGAGAATACCACCTGAACCGGTTTGATGCCAGGGCTCTTTATCCCGCCCCATCAGTTCGTTCAGATTCTGTGCATGCCCTGCAGAATCTTTTGCAAGACGAATAGCTATATCCTTCGTGGCCGGATCAGGAGATTGTTTAAACAGATTCAAATACGATTTTACTTCATCGCCTTCTTCCCTTAACATCACATCACGAAGCCACGAAATGCCTGCTATGCCGGTAAGCCACGCCATTGCTTTTGCTTTGAAAGATGGATGGTCGTTATGGTGTTTTATTTTATGCTCATCTAAAAGCGATGACCATGCCTCCACGTGTTTGTATTCAATATTCTTTAACTTGCCATAACTCTCCTTCTCGTTGGTCCGGGTAGTTTTGCTTTCAAGAATAGAATATAAATACGCTGCATTTATTTCATCCTGCAAATGATGAAGCCACATTTTCTTTTTCTTATCCATATTAGTAAAAGTAATAAAATCTTCTTAATTCCTGCAAGTTTAATACATTTGACAGGAATAAATACAAGTACATGCAACGATCTCTTGCAGATGAAAATTATTTGAAAGCGATCTATCATTTATCAGGAGGCGAGACAGTACCTGTAACCACAGGATTGTTGGCAGAATATCTGAATGTAACGGCAGCTTCTGTCACCGATAAAATGAAACGGTTGAAGGATAAGGGGTACCTTGATTATCAGAAATCCCGTGGTGTCATGCTTGGAAAAGAGGGCAAAAAGATTGCATTATCAGTGATCAGAAAACACCGGCTTTGGGAACAATTTTTAGTGGAGGTATTGGGTTTCAAATGGAACGAAGTGCATGCTATAGCCGAGCAATTAGAGCATGTAGATTCAGATGAACTGATTGGACGGATTGATAAGTTTCTGGGTTATCCCACTGTGGACCCTCATGGAGATCCTATACCTGATGATAAAGGAAAGATAGAAGATCTGCATTTGAAAAACTTAGCAGAATTAGGGGTAGGCGTATCAGTTTCAATTGCAGCCGTCGCCAATCATGATCCGGAATTTTTACAGTTTTTAGATAAGAAAGGACTCACGCTTCATTGCAGGCTCACTGTTAAAAGCAGGGAAACGTATGATGGCACTTTGACATTGAGCAT
>SCQT01000196.1 GCA_004322015.1 Chitinophagaceae bacterium | reverse complement strand
AGCCATCATGAGGGGCAACAATATCGGAACCATCCCTGATGCCACAAGCCCTGAAAGAAGATAAGCAAAATACCAGGGACGCGCATAGCGGCGGGGTTCGCTGAGAACTTCCTGAAATACGTTCAGGTGTTGGGATGAGATCTTCTGTGTTGAATTTTGTAATGAGCCACTCATGGAAATATTCGATAAAGGACTTTTTAAAATCAGCCTGCAAAGCAATAATCAGGTACTTAAATTAAATCAAGAGTTTTATACCTCTAACGAAGATATAATTTTTTCAAAGGAATTTATTTGTATCTGATGATATGTTTCCCGTAATTGATTTTTTAATGTATGTTTGAAGTCCGTACCATGCCTGACAAACCTGAGCTGACACGCAGTCTGAATCTACCCCAGTCCACCATTCTCAACATGATAGATATGGTGGGGATCGGGCCTTTCATTGCTTTACCGGTCATCCTGGTTGCTTTCCCCGGCAAGTTCAGTGTGATACCCTGGATCGCCGGCGCTTTAGTGGCGTTGGCTGATGGTTTTGTTTGGGGAGAATTAGGTTCTGCCTGGCCTGAGGCCGGCGGAAGCTATGTATTTCTGCAAAAGTTATACAAAGGAAAAGCGGGCCGTACCATGGCATTTTTATATGTCATTCAGACTTCCCTTCATTTACCTTTGGTAATGACCAGCGCAGCCATCGGTTTCGTCAATTATTTCCAATACCTGGTTCCGGTTAATTTCTGGCAGGGAAAACTGATAATGATTTTACTGATAGCGGTGATCGTCATCTTATTATACCGGAAAATCACGGGTGTCAGCAGGATCAGCATTGTATTATCGGCAGCCGTAGCCGGCTTATTGTTATGGACTATCATCACCGGAGCAATGGGATACAGCAGCCATTTGCTTCATGCCAACACGATCCTGTCTAAAAAATTAGGTGACATGGGTACAATGGCTTTCTGGTTTGTAGTAGGCAACTACACTTCCAATACCATCTATGCTTATCTGGGATATTACAATGTTTGTAATCTGGGCTCTGAAATTAAAAACGCGGAGAAGAATATACCCCGCAGTATTATTATTTCCATTACAGGAATTGCAGTATTATATATCCTGATGCAATGGATGATCGCCGGCGCCGTAAGCCATGTAAAGATCACCAATGAGAATGTGCCCATCATCAGTATTTTATTCCAACAGGCGTATGGGAGGCGTGTAGCGGACATCGCCACCGTTCTTTTATTGATTGTCGCCGGTTCCTCTTTATTCGCATTATTACTGGGATATTCCAGGATCATCTACGCTTCGGCGAAAGACGGTATGCATTTTAAAATATTTGCGCACCTCCATCCGACTAAAAATTTTCCTGATCATGCTTTGCTTATTTTCGGTATTATTTCCGTCATTTTTTGCCTGATCTTCAGCAAACCCTCCGCAGTATTCGGCTTTATTGTAGTGACGAGGATCTTTATTCAGTTCATACCGCAGGCTGCGGGCGTCATCCTGTTGAGAGTTAAAAAGAGAACCGGTGAATTACATTTTAAAATGCCGTTGTACCCCCTGATCCCTGTCTTTTCCATCCTGATATGGCTCTTCGTATTTGTTACTTCAGGATACCAATATTTCGCTTCGGGCATTGCCATCATCGTGATAGGATTGATTTTATATTTTATTTCTTTCAATAATAAAAGTAAAATGAAAAACTCTTCGCAATACAACTAATCTCAATTATTCCGAGTACCTTCGCCGCCGATGGAACCCCGTTATTATTTTTTTCTCCTATTACTTGCAGGCAGCTCGCTGCTGAATGCATGTAATACAGTTCAATCCGAAAAGCGATCTTCCGCAACGGAACCCGGTATTGACAATGCTGACCCCAATCCTGCCCTAGTTAACAGGCCAATAGACACTGCTTTTTTCCATAAATTGAACCTGAAACTGGCCAACGGAGATACTACGGACAGATGGCCTGCAAAAATGCCGCTTCCTCGTCCGGGCGCAATATTACCGTTCCACAGAATAGTCGCCTTTTATGGAAATCTTTATTCTTCCAAAATGGGTATTCTGGGTGAGTTGCCTAAAAAAGCGATGCTCGAAAAATTGCAGCGGGAGGTACGGGATTGGCAAAAAGCGGATACAAGCATCCCTGTGATCCCGGCCTTGCATTATATAGCGGTGACGGCGCAAGCAGCTCCGGGTCCGGCAAATAAGCACAGGCTCAGGATGCCGTTTTCTCAGATAGATACTATTCTGAATTGGTCGCATGAGATCAATGCACTCACCTTTTTGGATATCCAGGTAGGTCAAAGCACCGTCCAGGAAGAGGTGCCTGTACTGGACACCTTTTTAAAAATGCCCACTGTTCATCTGGGAATTGATCCGGAATTTTCTATGAAAGGCGGCCATGTACCGGGGAAAAAAATCGGGACCTTTGATGCTGCGGATGTGAATTGGGTCATTGATCACCTGGCATACCTGGTGCGTAAGAACCATCTCCCGCCTAAGATCCTGATACTCCACCGGTTTACACAGGGAATGCTGACCAATTATCAACAAATAAAAAAGGTTCCCGAGGTCCAGGTGGTAGTGGATATGGACGGGTGGGGGCCTAAATATCTGAAACGTTCTACCTGGCTCAGGTACGTTTATAAGGAACCCGTGGAGTTTACAGGATTTAAATTGTTTTATAAGAATGATATCAAAACAGGAGCCGATCAACTATATACGCCTGAAGAACTCTTGAAATTCATTCCTCAACCTGTTTATATCCAATATCAATAATGCAAAGGCCATTATTTTTCAGGAAATGCACATTTCCCCTTGCTTTACTCATCGTTTCAATATTCCTGTTTTCCTGTTCAGCGGGAAACAACAGGACATCTGATGCTGCTGAAAAACAAAATGAAAAGACAGAGGGCAGCACAGCTAAAAATAATATTGCCCGAACCATCGCCTCACCCGAAGTAATGATGGCGCGGCGGCAAGTCCCTGTATTATGTTACCATCATATCAAATATCCCAAACAGGGATCAGTTGAAACTTTTAACAGCTTCTCTGTTTCGCCGGCGCAATTTGCTGATCAGATGAAGGCGTTGCATGACAGCGGTTATACTACTATTTTGCCTGATCAGCTTTACGATTATCTGGCTTATGGAGATCCGCTGCCGCCCAAGCCCGTCATGATCACCTTCGATGATACCGATGAAGAACAATTCACGGTGGGCGCAAAAGAGATGAATAAATACGGATTCAAAGGCGTATTCTTTATTATGACTGTTTCCATAGGACGTCCGGATTATATGACCAAAGAACAAATCAAAGAGCTTTCTCAAAATGGCAATGCCGTAGAATCTCATACATGGGATCATAAAGATGTCAGGAAGTATGACAATGCAGATCTTCAAAAAGAATTATTAAATCCCAAGCATACCATTGAAGAGATCACGGGGAAAACTGCCGACTATTTTGCCTATCCGTTCGGCGCCTGGAATGAAAGCGGTATTAACCTCCTGAAAAAAGCCGGAATTAAAATGGCTTTTACTTTGGCTGCGAAAAGAGATCCTGCCAATCCGTTATATACCGTAAGGCGAATGATGGTATCCGGTACCTGGAGTACCAACGGAATGATGCAGGCTATGAAAAAAACCTTTGAAAGAAATGAATAATCTCTGAAGAAACGGCAGTTGTCAAAGAATTCAGAAACGTGAATTCAGGTTACACCACCACATTAATCATCCTGCCTTTTACAATAATAATTTTCCTTGCAGACTTTCCGTTCATCCATTTCTGTACTGTTTCATTAGCCAGTACTTCATTTTCCATATCCTTTTGACCGGCATCTAAGGAAAAGAAAATTTCCGTACGCGTTTTACCATTCACCGCTACCGGATAGTTGATACTGTTTTCTTTTAGATATTGTTCATTGAACGCCGGAAAGGCAGCATTCAGAACAGAAGTTTTGTTTCCCAATTGATGCCACAGTTCTTCACTGATATGCGGAGCATAAGGTGCCAAAAGAATAAGCAAAGGTTCCAGTATCTTTCTTTTATGGCAATTCAGCACAGCTAATTCATTCACACAGATCATGAACTGGCTGACAGCCGTATTAAAAGAAAAGCGTTCCGTATCTTCCCGGACTTTTTTGATTGTTTTATGCAGAATACGTAATTCATTTTCAGCAGGTTCTTCATCATTCACTAAGAATATATCCTGCTCAAAAAATGACCGCCATAATTTCTTCAAAAAACGATGCACCCCTTCTATGCCTTTGGTATCCCATGGTTTAGATTGCTCTATCGGCCCGAGGAACATCTCATACATACGGAAAGTATCCGCGCCATATTTATCCACGATAATATCCGGATTGACAACATTATACTTCGATTTAGACATTTTTTCCACTGCAGAGCCACAGATATACTGTCCATTTTCAAGAATAAAAGCGGCACCAGCAAAGTCAGGTTTCCACTTTTTAAACGCTTCCGTGTCCAGGACAAATCCATCCACGATATTCACATCCACGTGCAGTTCATCGGTTTGATATTTATCCTTTAATCCATGAGAAACAAATTGATCAGTCCCTGAAACTCTATATACAAAACGGGAGTCTCCCGTTATCTTTCCCTGATTAATCAACTTTTTATAGGGTTCATCGAAACCAATATATCCCAGATCACAAAGCGCTTTTGTCCACATGCGTGAATACAACAAATGTCCGACCGCATGCTCTGTCCCACCGATATATACATCCACCTGGTTCCAATAATCAGTTGCTTTCCTCTCAGCGAATTCTCCGTCATTATGCGGATCCATATACCGTAAGAAATACCAACTGCTGCCTGCATAGCCGGGCATAGTATTCGTTTCAAGAGCCCCCCCCATCCTGCCTTCCCCGGAAGGGGAGGAGAATTGGTTTACCCATCCGGAAATATTTGCTAAGGGACCCTCTCCTTCCGGTCCGGGTTTATAGGCCTCGACATGTGGTAATTTCAATGGCAATTCTTTTTCCTCTAAAGGAACAGCCACACCGTCTTTCCATATAATCGGAAAAGGCTCGCCCCAGTAGCGCTGGCGGCTGAAGGCGGCATCCCGCATTTTATAATTCACTTTTCTTTTGCCGATCCCATTTTCTTCTAATTGCCGAATAACCACTTCTACAGCGTCCTGCATTCTCATGCCATTCAGGAAATCACTGTGCTGTAAAACGGCTTCTTTGGAAGGATTGGCTTCTTCTCCGTTATAATAATTGCCTATAATATTAGTTATCGGAATATTAAAATGCCTGGCAAACTTATGATCCCGCTCGTCACCGCAGGGAACTGCCATAATAGCTCCTGTGCCATACCCTGCGAGCACATATTCGGATACCCAGATGGGGATTTTTTTGCCGGTAAAAGGATGAACGGCGTAGGCCCCGGTGAAGCATCCGGTGATCTTTTTCTCTGCCATCCGCTCGCGTTCGCTGCGGCTGTTTACATAAGCAATATAATCGCTCATGGCTTTGGATTGCTCCGGTGTGGTTATTTGATCAACTAATTCATGTTCGGGAGCCAGCACCATAAAATCCACCCCAAAGATGGTATCGGGGCGGGTAGTGAAGACCCGGATCGAAGCCCCATCCAAACCTTCCCCTAAGGGGAAGGCTTTACCGGCATTTTCTTTTCCTTCAACTGATGGAAGTTTATGTAGCTCTTCAACAATACATTCAATAACTTTATTGATATTTTTTCTTACTTCCTCATTAGAGAACCGCAGTTCTTTATAACCATTTTCTAATAAAAACTTAGTTCTTTCCTTATCATAAAATTGTTGGTCAGGGTTTTTGTGATATCCACCATCAATTTCTACAGTTAGTTTTTTCTTTAAACATGCAAAATCAACTATGAATGAATTAATAATGTGTTGTCTCCTGAAATGAAATCCCGTTTTATTGTGTCTTAATTCTTCCCATAATAACTTTTCTTCATGGGTGGGATTATTTCGATTTTGTACTGCAAATTCTTTTGTCAGAGGATATAATGAAGGTTGGGCAGTTTCGTGTCGGGGGCGTGCGGGTTGACTCTCCTTCCCCACTGGGGAAGGCCGGGATGGGGCCTTAAGGGGGAATATGATCTCAGCCCCCACACTCTTCCCAATCCAGTTGCTTTGCATTTCCTTCATCGCTTCGCTGAATTCTATCTGCTGCAAGCCTTCCAGCAGCCTGTCTGCATACTCCGTGATGCGCAGATACCACTGCCTTAATCTCTTTTTCACTACAGGGTATCCTCCTCTTTCACTGACACCATTGACCACTTCATCATTTGCAAGCACTGTTCCCAGCGCTTCGCACCAGTTCACATCGCCATACCCGCAATAGGCTAAGCGATAATTCATTAACACATCCTGCTTTGTCTTTTCATCAAAGGCATTCCATTGATCCGCAGAAAACTGCACTGATTCATCTTGCGGACAGGACTGGGAAAAGTTCCCTTCTTTTTCAAAAATGGAGATCAGCCTGCTGACGGGTTCAGCCTTCTTCGTATTACGGTCATACCAGCTTTGAAATAATTGAAGAAAAATCCATTGGGTCCATTTATAATAATCAGGATCGGAGGTCCGCACCTCCCGGCTCCAGTCGTAACAAAAGCCGATATTATTCATTTGCTCCTTAAAGGAAGCGATATTTTTCTCAGTAGTAACGGCAGGATGCTGTCCGGTCTCAATAGCATATTGTTCCGCGGGCAACCCGAAAGCGTCAAAACCCATCGGATGTAATACATTATAACCCTGAAGCCGTTTATAACGCGCATAAATGTCGGAGGCTATATAGCCTAGCGGATGTCCCACATGCAAGCCGGCGCCGGACGGATAAGGAAACATATCCAGCACATAACATTTCGGCCTTGGGTAATCATTTTCAACCCGGTAAATTTTTTCTTCCTCCCAGTTCTTCTGCCATTTCTTTTCTATTATTCTAAATTGATATTCCATGCGTTATTACTATCTGATCCGCTAATTGATTTTATTCTTAAGAGATGCTGTAAAATGGCAAAAATAAGCTAAATGCGCGTCTTAGCGTTAAATGAGCATACAGGTGATCATTTTCGCACGGTTTTTGTTTCTCCTATAAAATTCTCTGTAATATTTCAAAGAGTAAATCTATCTTTATGCTATGAGTATGCCTGATCTTTTTTCTCAGACAGAGGAACAAAAAGTTTACCCGAAGACCGGTAACGGCAAAAAGCGTGGCAGGAAACCGCTCTCTGATCCGTATGATAACCAGGTATTGCGCCATATTAGCGAGATGGGGCTGGACAAACAATATTATGGGATCGGTGAAGTGGCGGAAATGTTTCATGTCAACACATCTTTGATCCGGTATTGGGAAAATGAATTTGACATATTAAAACCCAAGAAAAACCGGAAAGGAGACCGCTTGTTCCGGCCGGAAGATATACAACACCTGCAACTGATCTATCATCTGCTTCGTGAACGTAAATTCACTATCGAAGGCGTAAAGAAAAAACTGAAGGAGGAGAAAAAAACCACTGAACAACATTTTGAAATGGTACAGTCTTTGCAAAAGATCAGGCAGTTCTTGACAGAATTGAAGGAACAACTTTAATATTGATCACCTTATTCAAGCTTTTATGATCAGAAAAATCATTTTCTTTATTGTTCTTGCAACTGCCTTTGGATTTGAAGTGCAGGCACAATCCCAAGAAGTGAAAGCGACGTATGATTCTGCCGGCAATAAAATACTTATCGGCCGGATCAATGAAGGCATGTTAGCAAATGATACCGCTTTCCGGTGGTTTTACCAGGGAGTGAATCACTATAAGCCCAATGCAGAGTGGATAAAATATATCAGCTATTACCGGGACAGTTTTAATGTAGTTGCTTTTGTAGGTACCTGGTGTCCGGACACCAAGAATCTACTGCCCGAATTTTACCGGGTCATGATCGGATCCAGCTATCCAATCAGCACAATGACTGTTTACGGGCTGGATGAACAGTTAGAGGGAACAGGAGAAGAAGCGAAGCTTTTCCATGTAAAAAAAGTACCCACCTTTATTTTTTTGCATAATGGCCAGGAAATCGGCAGGATAGGCGATCACGTGCAACGAAGCATGGAGGCGGATATTGTATCCATTTTACAAAATACTTTTAATAAGAACCCGCAAAGCGCGACCGGAAATTAGCTGCCCGCACTCAAATCAAAATTCTTCGCCAATTTCACCTTTCTGTTTTCCATAGCCTGAATGATCTCCAGATTAATTTTCTGCCGGAGCATATTATATGCCTGCCAGTCGGTAACCGGCGTATAATAAATTAATTGAATCGAATAAGCCCTGTTGGAAATGTCATTAAAGTTGAGCGTATAATTATCCAGCACATCCTTATCAGCCCTCAGCAGATTCTGAATGTCTTCCAGGACATCCATTACTGAGGAGGAAGGCGTAGCAGGATCCAATTCCAGCAATATTTTGGCTCTCCGCTGCGTCATTAAGGTAATGTCATCCAATATGCTGTTAATGATCTGGCTGTTGGGTATCGTAATAAATGTTTTATTGTCGGACCTGATACGGGTGCTTCGCAGCCCGACCTTTTCCACATTACCGGTCACATCATTTACCTTAATATAATCCCCGATGCGAAATGGCTTATCCAATAAAATGATAAAGGAACCCATCAGGTTTTCTATCGTGTCTTTGGCTGCCAGTGCCAGCGCAGCAGCGCCAATGCCCATTGCCCCGATTAGTTTACCCGTCCAGTCTTTACCTGCCACATGTTTCATGATCACCAGAAAACCTATAATGACAATAATGGCTTTGACGAAATCTCTGAAGAAAAATACAATCTGATCTCCTGATGGCTGTTGTGTCAGATTCAATCTGTGGCTGAAAACAAGCGCTACAAAATCCACTAAGCGTAATATCACCCAAAAGAATAATATCGTGAGTATGATCAATTTGACTCCGGTTAACAGGGAAGCGAAATCCGTATGCAGAAAATGGATGTCAAAATTCAGCAACTGCGGATATTGCAAATGATCAATGGAAGCCACAAAAACAAGAAATCCGATAAAAAACCCCAAGGGTTTCAGCAATAAATGAACAAAATCCTTCTGCTCTACGCCGGGTGTCCAATGCTTAATGATCTTATAGCCGAGCCTGGCTATAATCTTAGACAGAAGATTCCTGAAGATCACCACCAATACAATAATGATCAGCGGCCACAAATAGCTATTGACCGTATTATTTAAAAAGGATGTATTTAAAAAATGTTGTATCGTCATTCTTTGTCAAAAATATTCCTTTTTTTGAATTGGGAAAGATGAATGTATGAGTAGTGCCGGTTATGTTCCGAAAATCTGTGGAATTACACATTCCAGGAACTTATTTTGTGCAATTTGGACAATTTAAGAGGATTAGAGACTTTATATCCGGCTTACCCCTGTCCATTCGCTGAGGCTCCCATGACCTGAGTGCGCTTTTAATAGGGCGAAGATAGGGGGAAGGTAGGGAGTAGACAGGGAGTAGCCTGCGGTTATCTTCTTATTTTTAAGGAATTTTATCGTTTCAATTCGGGAAATTCTAAATAGTTCTTCAATTTTCATTGAGTATGTTTATAGATGTTTCGATGAGCTTTTGTGCTTCAAGGAGGCAGATAACCCAGCCTTTACTTACCCTCTCCAAATCCCCGAAATCATATACCTTAGTAAAATAGTTTATTCAAACAAATTGTTTGGTCGCCTCAACACATGCACTCATAACAGGCTATTTAGCAAACTGTGTCAGTGGTTTTCTTAAAATGAATAATATATTTTATGCCAGAAAAACCCATTACCATTAAAGAGATTGCCAGGCAGTTGGGAATATCTCCATCGGCTGTCAGCAGGGCATTGCACGATCATTCAAGCATTGGGCTCAAAACGAAATTACAGGTGCGGGAGCTGGCTGAGAGGTTGAATTATATCCCTAATCAGACCGCTTTGTTCTTTAAGGAAGGCAAAACAAAA
>SCQT01000195.1 GCA_004322015.1 Chitinophagaceae bacterium | reverse complement strand
CAATAAACAATAAACAATAAACAATAAACAATAAACAATAAAACCCTCACCTATTTACCACTTTCATCTTTATCCTTTTATCTTTTATCTTAACTTATGAATCATTCATTCAACGTTCGGGTATATGGCATATTGATCAATGAAAACAAGGAAATTCTTATCAGTGATGAATATATCAAAGGAAGCTATATCACCAAATTCCCAGGCGGCGGGTTGGAATACGGTGAAGGCACGAAGGATTGTCTTAAAAGAGAATGGATGGAAGAACTGAGTCAGGAGATTGAAGTGAAAGAACATATTTACACTACGGATTTTTTCCAGGTATCTGCTTTTGGTGATGGCAGGCAGATCATTTCCATCTATTATTATGTAAAGCAAATTTCTCCTTTTGTATTACAGGTAAAGACTGAGCCATTTGATTTTGACAAGCTGGTTGATCAGGCACAAGCGCTGAGATGGATGCCATTAAAGACCTTGTCAATAGACAAAGTCACGTTACCTATTGACAGGAAGGTGGTGGAGATGATAAACAGGGGGAAATAAAGTTATTCCTGTTTGTCGAGTAAATTATCTTCCGTACGTTTGTTCCCTGTTTTTCAGCCCAAGGTTATCATAAACCCAAACTTGAAATTATGAAGATCAACTGGAAGAAAGATGTCTTACCACATGCCATTGCTGTGGCGGTATTTATTGTTTTAGGATTTGCATATTGCAACCCGGTTTTACAGGGAGAAGCAGTGCAACAGGGAGATATGACCCAGGTGGAAGGGATGGCCCATGCCGGAAAAATGTTCTATGATTCCACCCACCGGGCGCCGTTATGGACTAACAGCATGTTTGGGGGTATGCCTTCTTACCTGTTTTATACCGGCCCTTCATCTAATAAAGTAGCTTTTTTAAACAATCTCACTACACTTTGGTTACCCATGCCCGTGAATATGCTTTTCATAGCCATGCTGGGTATGTATTTTTTGCTTTGGGTACTGGGCTTTAAATATTGGATCCGCCTGTTCGGAGCCGTAGCTTACGGTTTCTGTTCTTTTAATGTGGTTTTAATCACTGCCGGGCATGTGACTGAATTAATGACTATGGCATGGATGGCGCCGGTGTTGGCCGGAGTGATACTTGTTTACAGAGGAAGATATTTATCGGGTGCGGTGGTGACCGCCTTTTCGGCTGCATTAATGATATACAATAATCATTACCAGATCATTTATTATACATTAATCCTGCTTGGGTTCTTTGTCATCAGCCAACTGATCATAGCTATTAAAGAAAAGCAGTTTAAAAAATTTGTGATCGCTTCATTGATTTGCGTGGGTACAGCGATTCTTGCCGCTATTCCATCTTCAGATAATTTATTGATCACACATGAATATACGAAATATTCCACACGCGGCAGCCAGTCTCAGATTACGTTAGTTAACAATACGGAAACCCAGGTTAAAAAGGGCGGATTAGATATTGATTATGCTTATATGTGGAGCTTGGGTAAACTGGAAACTTTTTCTATTCTTGTACCGAATATTTACGGTGGTCCGCCGCAATCTGATGAATTTATTCCTAATTCAAAAACTTTCCAGATGCTTTCTCAGATGGGGCTGGGACAGCAGCAGGCAGGCAATTATGCTCAGCATTTCTTGTACTGGGGCCCCCAGCCGTTTACCACTCCGGTATATTTTGGCGTGTTGATCTGTCTCCTGTTTATTTTTTCTTTCTTTGTAGTAAAAAGCAAGCATAAATGGTGGATGCTGGCCATTACTTTATTATCCTTCTTTATGGCATGGGGGAAGAATTTTCCCGTGTTAAATGACTTCCTGTTTTATCATTTACCGTTATATAATAAGTTCCGGGCTCCTTCTATGATGATGGTCATCCCTCAGCTTACTTTTGTGATTATGGCCTGCTGGGCATTGAACGAGCTTTTAGCAGGAAAAATGAGTAAGAAGGAAGTTTGGGATGGTTTGAAAAAGACCTTATACATTACCGTAGGGATCATTGTTTTACTCTGGATCATAGTGGGTTCAATGGGATATACCGGCGGCCCGGATGACGCTTCGTTTGCACAGCAGGCAGGTGAAAAGGTGATGAATGCCGTAAGAGACGATCGCGCGGCTCTGATGCGTAAAGATGCCATTCGTTCTCTTATCCTGGCGCTGTTGTTCTTTGCTGCACTATGGGCTTTTATTAAAGAAAAAATAAAAGCGGTTCCTTTCTTTATAATCGCCGGCATCCTCTTGCTTTTTGATCTTTTCAGGGTGGACAGCCGTTATTTGAACAGTAACAACTATGTACCTTCGGATGAACTGGCAGCTATCATTCAGCCGGGCCCGGCAGATCAGCAGATAATGCAGGATAAGGATCCGGATTACAGGGTATTGAACCTGAGTGTCGGAATGCAGAATATCTTTAATGATGCGATGACTTCCTATTTCCATAATTCGGTAGGCGGCTACAGCCCCGCCAAGTTATGGCGCTACCAGGATCTGATAGACTTTCAGATATCGCCTGCCATTCAAAAGATCTATGGGGAATTACAGAGTAAAAAAACGTTGGATTCTTCTGATCTCCAAATATTCACTCATTCCGCTATCCTGAATTTGTTGAATACAAAATACTTTATTATTAACCCCGGCGGAGCCCCTGTAAAGAATGACAATGCATTAGGAAATGCCTGGTTTGTCCAAAACATCCGGTGGGAACCCAATGCCGATAGTGAAATGCTGGCTATGGATCATTTTGATCCTGCGGTAATAGCCGTAATTAATCAATCATTGAAAAATGAAATAAAAGATAATTTTGTGGCCTCTGATTCCTCAGCAAAAGTTCAACTGACGCATTATTCTTTGAACGATATGCAATATGCCTCTGATAATACCCAGAATGGATTGGCAGTATTTTCAGAAATATATTATCCTGCGGGATGGAAAGCATATATTGATGGAAAAGAATCCCCGATCATTCGTGTAGATTACGCTTTTCGTGGGTTAGTCATCCCTGCCGGAAAACATCAGATTGAATTTAAGTTTCACCCTAAAACGTATTTTCTAGGACAAGAGATATCGGGGATTTCATCAATAATATTGATCTTGTTAGTCCTGGCTGGATTGGCTTTGGAGATTACGAGAAGATTGAAAATGGGACCCCTTCCTGAAGTTCCTGCGCAACCTGTTTCATCAACTAAAAAACCTGTAAAAAAGAAATAAAAGAACGTTCCAGGATAGTTTCAGAATAGTTCCAGGATGGTTCCAGGGTTGTTTCAGGATAGTTCCAGAATGGTTCCAAGGGTGGTTTCAGAAATTGTATCAAAATGAAACCTGTCAATGCCTGAAACCTGAAACCTGAAACCTGGAACTTGAAACTTATATTTACCCCAAATCAAACTTGATCCCCTGTGCTAACGGCAGGTCATGTGAATAGTTGATGGTATTGGTTTGTCGCCGCATATAAGCTTTCCAGGCATCTGAACCGGATTCCCTGCCACCACCTGTTTCTTTTTCACCTCCAAAGGCTCCGCCTATTTCAGCGCCGCTGGTGCCTATATTCACATTGGCGATACCGCAGTCCGAACCTGCTACAGATAAGAATTTTTCTGCCTCACGCAGATCTAATGTCATAATAGCCGATGATAATCCCTGCGGGACATTATTTTGCATGGCGATAGCATCTTCGATGTTCTTATATTTCATAACATATAAAATAGGCGCAAAAGTTTCTTTCTGTACAATCTTAAGATCATTTTTTACTTCGGCCACTGCCGGCAATACATAGCAACCGCTTTCATAACCCTTGCCTTTTAATATTCCTCCCTCAACAATAAATTTTCCACCTTCTTTTTTAATTTCTTTTAAAGCTTCGGAATAATTTTTCACGGCCTCTTTATCTATTAATGGTCCCACATGATTTTTTTCATCTAAAGGATCTCCTATTCTCAATTGCTTATAAGCATCTGCTAACTTTCTCTTAAATCCCTCATATATTGATTCATGGATAATCAGCCTGCGGGTAGTGGTACAACGCTGGCCGGCAGTGCCCACCGCACCAAATAAGCTGCCTGTCAGAGCCGTATCCGGGTCGGCCTTTTCTGAAATAATAATGGCGTTGTTGCCGCCAAGCTCTAAAATGGTTTTCCCGAGTCTGGCGCCTACAGCTACTGCGATAGCTTTCCCCATGCGTGTAGAGCCCGTAGCGGAGACTAAGGGGATACGTTCATCACTGGTGATCCATTCACCCACTTCTTTTCCGCCGGTCACTAAATTAGAGACTCCTTCGGAAACATTGTTTTTTGCAAATACCTCTGCAATGATTTTCTGGCATGCAACTGCGCATAAGGGTACCTTTTCTGACGGTTTCCATAGAATAACATTGCCACAAACCAAGGCTATGAAGGCGTTCCAGCTCCAGACAGACACCGGAAAATTAAAAGCAGTGATGATGGCGGTGATGCCGACAGGGTACCACTGTTCGAACATACGGTGATCAGGCCTTTCCGATGCCATAGTCAGCCCGTGCAATTGCCTGGATAAACCGACTGCGAAATCATTAATGTCAATCATTTCCTGTACTTCACCCCAGCCTTCCTGCAAACTTTTGCCCATTTCATAGGACACTAATCTTCCCAGCGCATCTTTTTTCTCGCGAAGCGCCTGGCCCACCTGACGGACAATTTCTCCCCTGCGCGGCGCCGGTATCTCCCGCCATAGGAGAAAGGCTTCTTGCGCCGTTTTTACCACTTTATCATAAGATTTTCTGGAAGAAGTAGTTACCTCTCCAATTACTTTGCCGTCCACAGGAGAATAAGAGATAATGGATGTTTCGCTGGAATTCATCCATTTTGAGCCGGTGGAAACCCCGCTATTTTCACTTTCAATGGAGAGTTTTTTTAAAAAATCTATCATGATTAGATGTTTTTCAGATAAATAAAATTCTTTTTCTTCTCTGTATTTAAACCTTATTTATTAGGTATATAACTATGAGATGCTTTAGGTTTTCCTGAGTAAAAACAAACTTCAAAACTAAGGGTTTTATTTCATTGTCAAAAAGAATGGTTATCTCTCTTATGAGAATGAACTCAAAATTGAATGATCCGGAAACCTTTTTGTTCTCTGTTAAAATACTATCAAAAGTAGGTAATATACCATTGAAACCACGTTATTTTTTTATCATACATTTGCTGCAAGGCAGCTTACACGATACATGCAGCAATCTTTATCTCAAATGCTTTTTGATATTTCCTTCGGGAATGAGGATGCTTTTCGCAGGTTGGTTCATCAATTCAGCGATAAAACATATCAATTTGCCTGTAGTATCATAAAAAATGCGGAAGATGCTGAGGAGATCATTTCCGACGTATTCCTGAATATCTGGTTGCATCGGGAAAACCTGCCTGCAGGCGAACAATTCATTTTCTACCTCTATAAGGCAATAAAAAATACTTCTTTAAATTATCTGAAAAAAAAGAACAGGCAAAAAGAATCCGCTGCCGAACCCGGATATTTTCTGGAAGCCGTTGGATCCCATTATCTGAACCCTGAAGAGGTAGCTATCAGCAGAGAGAACGTACTTCGTATTGAACAGGTGATTAATGCGTTACCCGGGCGCTGTCGCCAGATATTTGTGCTGGTGAAGGAAGACGGGCTTAGCTACCGGGAAGTGGCAGAACTGCTTGATATTTCTCCCGCTACTGTAAACGTGCAAATGACTATTGCCCTTAAAAAGATATGGCAAGAGCTTGTTCCGGATCATCACCGTTTCCTTTCCTGAAAATTTTTTGATCTCCTTTAATTGTTTTTTTCTTCTTCGTTGTCTTTAATAAAAAAGCAGCCACAATAAGATCGCTACACTTGACTATTTAACATGAACGAAAGGCTTTGGGAACTTTTGGCTAAATATTACGCCAACCACCTCAGTATGGAGGAAAAGGTGGAGTTAGAAGAATTGTTGCTGGAATATCCAGATAACTGGCTGAAAGCCGGCTTATTGCAACAACTGAAGTGGAAATTGAAACCCGCTCTCTCTGAAGAAAAAAAAGAAATAATTATAGAAAAGATCCTCAGAGGAAAGGATACCGGCTTTGAGAAGGCAGTAAAAAGCAGACGTTTCCGGTATAATCAAAGGAAAGTGAGGGCAGGTGCTCTGTCAGTTCTTTGTCTCATTGCACTGGCAGCTATGATACTTGTTTTAAGATATGCTCATATATCCGGAACCACTGACGGATGGCAACAGGTAGCCACGGCGGACGGTATGAAAAGCATCCTTCACCTGCCTGATGGTTCTGAAGTATGGCTGAACGCCGGAAGCACTCTGCGTTATAATGATCATTTTGACAAAAAAAAGAGAGAGGTATATCTAAAAGGAGAAGCATATTTTATGGTCAAACATAACGCTGCAAGACCTTTTATAGTGCATGCCGCCAATATGAATATCAAAGTGTTGGGAACAGAGTTTGATGTGAAAGCTTATCCTGATGAAAATTTTTCGGAAACATCTCTGATCAAAGGGTCCGTGGAGGTGATCGTCAATCAGAATGGACAAAACCAGAAAATCTATCTGAAACCTGATCAAAAGGTAGTGGTAAATAATGAACAGAGTGGGACAGTGGCTGTCAAAAACAAAGGCCGCGATCAGATAAAACCCATACAAACAGCAGATCCCATTTCGACAAATGTAATGCTTCAACCTTTAAAGAGCGTGGATAATATTATTCCTGAAACGGCCTGGAAAGAAAATTTGCTGGTATTTGAAGATGAACCTTTATCCTCACTGGCGCAGCGGTTGGATCGCTGGTATGGAGTCAATATTATGATTGAAGATTCTGTATTGGCCCAACAGCATTTTACCGGAAGGGCGGACAATCTGTCCCTGGATAAACTGTTGAAGATACTGCAAATGATTAAACCGTTTCAATATACGATTCAGGATAAGGATGTTATTATCAAGTAATAATATTTTCCTGATTTGATGCTCGCTGATCAGGATTTGTTGAACATTGAGCACTATTTGTTATTTGAAATTTGTTATTTGGAATTTTTAACTCCTGAATTAAAA
This sequence comes from Chitinophagaceae bacterium, assembly GCA_004322015.1. Classification (GTDB taxonomy): domain Bacteria; phylum Bacteroidota; class Bacteroidia; order Chitinophagales; family Chitinophagaceae; genus FW021-bin31. The sequence goes on along the minus strand of SCQT01000195.1, from coordinate 25,468 downwards.
AAACATTTTATGAAGAATATATTTCCATTAGATAAATACCGTGCCCATGCTCCTCCGTGAGCTTTTCGAAAAAAAACGGGGAATACTGGCATATTCCCCGCATCGAGAAAACACCACTGTATTTCCTCACTATTTTAAATAAAAAAAACAATGCAAGTTATGAATTATTTGTTTACCCAAAGGGGTTTAAGAGATTGTGATAATATCTCTCGGACCGGCAGGGTGAAGCGTAAATTTTCTCCATTTTTACGAAAGCTGATCCTTATGACGAAACTGACCTGCCTTTTCTTATTCCTGGGATTGATGCAAGTATCTGCTACCGGATATTCCCAGAATAAGGTGTCTGTAAATTTTAAAGACGCTAAAATTTCCAAGGTACTTCGCTATCTGGAAAAGAAATCAGGATATGTGTTTTATTATAATAATGATGAGTTGGAAGGCGAAGCGAAGGTTAACTTGGAATTAAAGCAGGTGACGATCCCCGAAGTCCTGAATGCTGTAGTGAAAGGCACGTCGTTAGGCTATAAGATTATGGATGGTAACTTAGTAATTATTCGAGAGAATGATGAAAATTTACTGACAGTTCAACCTGTTCATGGAAAGGTGACTGATAGTCTGGGAAATCCACTCATTGGAGTTACGGTGCAGGTAAAAGGGACTAATATAGGAACGGTTACGGACGTACATGGAAATTATTTGTTGAATGCACCGGATAATTCCATCTTAGTTTTTTCTTTTATTGGTTATAAATATAGAGAAGTCTCAATCGGTGGCAAGAGTTCCGTTAATGTTACTTTATCTGCTTCTAATACAGGATTGAATGAAGTGGTAGTGGTGGGGTATGGGACACAGAAAAAGGTAGATTTGACAGGTGCTGTCGCTACGGTGGGAAGTGATAAATTGGAAAGTCGTCCACTGGTAAATCTCGGAGACGGGCTAGAAGGACTTATCCCTAATCTCAATGTCAATCTTGGCAGCGGGCAGCCCGGTACCGCTGCTACTTATAACGTAAGAGGACTTACTACTATAGACAAAAATTCCAGTTCGGCGCCTCTTATACTTGTTGACGGGGTACAACGTGACCCTAATCTAATTGACCCTAACGATGTGGCTAGTGTAACAGTATTAAAAGACGCTGCTTCCGCGGCAATATACGGGGGAAGAGCAGCAAATGGGGTCATTTTGATCACTACAAAGTCAGGAGTAAAGGGGAAAACCCAAATTAGCTATTCAGAGTCTTACACTACGTCAAGGCCTACTAACTTACCCAATTATGTCAGTTCCGCCGGCTATATACAATTATTTAACAGCGCCCAGAGAACAGGTGCCCTGACGGGAGGATATACTTCGAGTGATCCGTTGACAGCATTGGATTCGACCATGGCAGCTGCTTATATGAAAGATCCTGCACATAATCCCGATGCATACCCTGATCCGGGCAATCCCAACAAATACCGGTACGTCGGAAATACAAATTGGGTAAAAGTGCTGTATCCAGGCTGGGCCCCTCAACAGGATCACCATCTGTCTGTATCCGGTGGTGCAGGAAAAACTACCTATGCAGCAAGCCTGGGTTATTTCAGGCAGGAAGGCCTTGAAAAGGTAGCACATCAGATATATGAACGATTCACTCCTAATTTGAAAATAAATTCGGATATCACAAAATGGCTCACTGTGAACATGAGTATGTCTGCAACACATACAGATAATAACCAGGGCGCCCGGACGAGAATCAACCAGGGCGGGTCTTGGATCCCCGGGGATTTAAGGCCATTGATGCCTGTCTATAATCCAGACGGGCATTTTTCCGGCCAGGGAAGCTATTCCAATCCTGTTGCTATTTTAACACTCTCGGGAAGAGACATAGATCAGGTAAATGATCTTTGGGCCACAGGAAGAGTGATCTTAAAACCTGTTAAGCATCTGACCATCACATCGGATTATACATGGAATAGTTATAGTGAATTCGACAAGGCAAACCTGATACCGTTTAACGAGTATGGGGTGAATGGGGTTTTCCTGGATATATTCCCCTGGACCAATCCTTCACAGGTTTCCGAAAAGAAGCAAAATAATGATTATACTGCTTTAAATGCGTATGCGACTTATGAAAACACCTTTGGCAGTAAAAACTATTTTAAAGCACTCATCGGTTATAACCAGGAGTATCATCATTACAGGTTGAGCAATGCTTTGGCAAGAAACCTGATAGACCCTGAACTGCCTGCAATTGGAGCAAATAATGACACTAAACCAACTGTCGGAGGTACTGAAACAGCGTCGGCTTTAGTTGGTACTTTCTTCAGGATAAATTATATTTATGATCATAAATATTTATTAGAGATTAACGGCAGATATGATGGCACTTCTCGTTTTCAGCCTAATGACAGGTATGCATTCTCTCCATCTGTATCTGCAGGATGGGATATTGCACAGGAATCGTTTATGCAGAATTTAAGGAATACCATTGATGAATTGAAGATCAGAGGCTCTTATGGAGAACTGCCTAATCAACTGGCCCCACCGCCACCTAATAATATATCATCGAGTGCCCAATATCCTTACATTGCAACGATGCCAACCGGAACAGTCGGTTATCTCTTTAATAATGAGCCGGGAATAACGGTAGGTACACCCCGGTTAATCAGTCCTACTTTTACCTGGGAAAAGGTGCAGACCAAAGATGTCGGTATTGATTATTCATTGCTAAGAGACAGGCTTAGCGGCAGCTTTGACTATTTTATCACAGATACGAAGGACATGGTCGTTGCCAGCCAGCAATTGCCTGCGGTATTGGGAACCTCGGCCCCGCCCACCAACTCTGCGAGTCTAAGAACAAGAGGCTGGGAATTAAGTATAACCTGGAACGACAACCTGCTTAATGACAAGTTACACTATAGCGCAACACTCGGATTATCCGATAGTTATAGTACTATTACTAAATATTCAGGCAATCCTACTTATAGTTTGAATGATTATTACCCGGGAGAGAGGTTAGGAAATATCTGGGGTTTTGTAACAGAGGGCTTTTACACCTCAGATGCAAAGGCACAGGCTGTCGACAATTCTGCCCTGGCAGGGTATAAATGGCTGGCAGGCGATATACAATATCGTGATCTGAATGGGGATGGGAAGATTGACAGAGGCAATAGCACACTTGCAAATCCCGGGGATGAGAAAATAATTGGCAATAATACCCCCAGGTATAAGTTCGGCTTCAATCTCAATGTATCATACAAAGATTTTGATTTGGCTTTGTTTGTCCAGGGAGTACTAAAATCAGATTTTGATCCTACCCGAAGCAATGTGTTTAATGCCTTCCCCTATGATGAGTGGGGTATTCCATACGCCTATGCCATGAATTACTGGACTCCCCAGAATCCGAATGCATATTTTGCACGCCCGCGGTTCGCCGGTTATGGAAATGAACAGACTCAAACAAAGTATCTGCAAAATGCCGCTTATGGAAGGGTAAAGCAAATAACATTGGGCTATAGCCTGCCTAAACAACTGATCGGCAGACTAAATATACAAAGGGTAAGGGTATATGTAACAGGGTCTAACCTTATTACAATAACATCTCTCTTTAAAGGATTTGACCCGGAGATCGTAAACTTCGGTGGAGGGTATAATACTTATCCGATCAATAAATCGGTATCTTTTGGTTTACGGATCACCCTGTAAGAGAAGAGATAATATGTAACTTACCTGATAAATTTTAATACAATGAAAAATAAATATATTATATATACAATGCTTTTTGCAATGACCGCCATTACATCCTGCAAAAAAGACAGTTTTCTTAATCGTTATCCGCTGAGTGACATCAGCCCGCAGAGTTTCTTTAAAAACGAAACTGATCTGCAATTATATTGTAATCAATATTATTCACAACTGCCGGTTCAGAATTTTTTACGTGCAGATGATAATTCTGACGATAAGGCCCCTCAGTCTATCAATTCATTTCTTGCAGGGACTTATACGGTGCCTAACTCTGCAAGCGGTACTGCATGGGATTTCAGCTTCATCAGGACGTTGAATTTCTTCCTGGCTAATTATTCCAAAGCGAACGTAAGTGACAGCATTAAAAACATTTATGTAGGCGAAACGCTCTTTTTCAGAGCATTGGATTATTGGAATAAAGTAAAGACCTTCGGGGATGTTCCGTATATTGATAAATATATTACAGACACCTCTAAATCCGCCTTATATGGAGTCAGGATGCAGCATAAACAGGTAATGGATTCAGTGCTGAAAGATTTGAATTTTGCTGTTGACCATATTCCGGTAAGTACTGCGGATGGCCGGCTGAATAAATATGATGCGCTTGCTTTGAAGTCCCGGATTTGCCTTTGGGAAGGCACTTACAGGGAATATTGGAAGACCGGCGACCAGGATGTTTTTTTACAGGCGGCTTTAGATGCTGCCGAACAGATAATGAATTCAGGAAAGTTCGGCATTTATAGTACGGGGCACCCCCAAACGGACTATTATAATTTGTTTATCCAGGAGGAACTGAAAGACAATCCTGAATCCATCATGTGTATGCGGTATTTACCGGTAGTGTTGATGAACGGTATCGACCGGTCCCTGGGCGAAGCCGGAGACGGATATAGTAAAGATTTTGTACGATCATTTTTATGTACGGACGGGCTACCGACCGATATGAGCTCCTTATACAAAGGGGATGATTCGTTGGATGAGGAGATAATAAACCGCGACCCCCGCCTTAAGCAACAAATTGCCACCAGGGGATTTGATTTTTTAGCCGGAGACACTATTTCTCTTCCCCGAATAGGAACCACGGTAACCTCCACGGGTTATCAGTGTACCAAAGGACGTTCATCCAGCCTGGCCGCCTGGAACGCGAATGCTTCCACTTACGATTTCTTTATATTCAGGTACGCGGAAACCTTGCTTATTTATGCAGAAGCAAAGGCAGAATTAGCCAACGAGGGTAAAGCTACTTTCACACAAGACGACTTGGATAAATCCATTAACCTCCTAAGAGACAGGGTAGGGATGCCACATATGACCATGACAGTTCCTGTTGATCCCTGGTTGGCTGCCAAATATCCGTTGGTTACCGGACCGCTGAAAAATGTTATTCTCGAAATACGTCGCGAACGGCGGGTAGAACTGGGTTCTGAAGGGTTTAGATTTGATGATCTGCACAGGTGGCATGCCGGCGACCTGATCAATAATCCCGAAACTATTTTAGGAATGAAGCTGCTCCCGTCGGTAAGAGCGGAGTACCCTCCTACACAAGTGAGCGGTATTGTGGTAGATAACAATGATTACATCCGGGTGTATCCGAGTATTACTGCCCGCAAATGGGATGATAAAATGTATTTATATCCAATACCTTTGCAGGAGATAACGCTGAACCCTAACCTGAAACAAAACCCAGGGTGGTAATTACCCTGAAAATAAAACCATTTTAATAAATGGGTACTATAAAAAAGGGAGAGCAAATGAATACTCCCTTTTTTTCTTTATGAAATTGATCCTCATAATTTGTAGCTAAAGGTTGTCTTTAAAATCTAAACTTATCATAATGAAAAAATTAATTGGTAGTTTTTTATTCTTAACTATTTGCATTATTTTCGTTTATACCAGTAATGGGCAGTCTCTTAATAACCCCATCCTTCCCACTCCCCAACAAGTTGCCTGGTCCAATGCCGAAATCGGCGTCATCATTCATTTGGATATTAACCTGTATGCACCCGATACGTATCGTGCTGGTGACAAAAAGACCTTGCCTACGTTAAGCGCTTTCTATCCGGCGAAATTGAATACGGATCAATGGATAAGAGCGGCTAAATCTGCCGGTGCAAAATATGCGGTTTTCGTTGCCAAGCATGGAACGGGGTTCGCGAACTGGCCTTCCAAAGCCAATGACTACAATGTCGGTCATACACCCTGGAAACATGGAAAGGAGGATATCGTGGCTGACTTTATTAAATCCTGTAAAAAATATGGCATTGAGCCGGGCGTATATTACAGTGTGAATAGTAGTACGCTCTATCAGGCAAGTAATCATATATCGGACTCGGCTCGAAAAGCATACAATAAAATTGTGTTGGAACAGGAAAAAGAACTATGGACACATTATGGCAAATGGTTTGAGATTTGGTTTGATGGCGGCATCCTCCCGACAAGTCAGGGTGGTGTTTCAGATCAGTTGGCAGCCATGATCAAAAAATATCAGCCGCAAGCCATACTTTTCCAGGGACCTGCCTCCTGTAAAAACCTGATTCGCTGGGTGGGAAATGAATACGGAAATGCGCCTTATCCGATGTGGTGCCGCGATGATTCCACTACTTCTTCACATGGCTATGTATCTATGGGTGGATTGAACGGTGACCCCAACGGGGATATTTGGGTTCCGGCAGAATCTGATTTTCCAAGCAGGAAAAAGTCAGCATGGGAAGGCGGATGGTTTTGGCGCGCCAACAGAGAGCAGGATGTAGTTTCGTTAGATTCTTTAGTGCATGTGTATGATCATACTGTTGGAAGAAATACTAATCTGCTGATTGGAATGGCCATAGATACCGCAGGATTATTTCCGGCTAAAGAAACGAAACTCTTTGCTGATTTTGGCAAAGCCATTAAAGAAAGGTTCTCACATCCAATTGCAGAAACGAAAGGAGCAGGAAAAGAATTTATTTTAAATTTATCAAAACATCCCGTCTCTGTTAATCAAATAGTCATCATGGAAGATCTAAGTAAAGGACAAAGAATCCGGGAATATTCGGTGGACGTATGGGAAAATAATCAATGGATTCCTGTTTGCAAGGGTATTTCTGTAGGGCATAAACGGATTCAGGTTTTTAATACTGTCAAAACAAATAGAATTCGCCTGAATATTCTTAAAACAGATCGAACACCTGTAATAGTTAAGTTTGCAGCGTTTGGTATGAAGGGTATTTAGTATTTATATTTGAAGATCATAATTCTATTTGAATAAGCCGGGATAGTCACTTTCCCGTCAAGTATATACTATTAAGAAAAGTAACACAAAACAAAATAATCATTAGAACATCTTCTAATATTAAAATATTAGAATTAGGTAGTTAGTTCTCGTTGTACTGGAATAAGGGCACTGCCATAGCGACCTTAGAAAAATGACGTTAAAAAATTTGCGAAAATGAAGCGTTAAACGGAAAATATGATCGGATTTACACTAAAGTTGAGTATAGCAATTGCTAAACCAGGGGCAAAAGTTGATCGGAGCATTATTTTCCGTAGCGTAATTGAGCAAATTTTAGTCGTTTTTCGTAAGTCTTGAATTTTCTTTGGTTCTTTCTTTGTTTTAAGACAAAGAAAGAACATTATGATCAGTGGGTAACGTGCTTTAAATACCTAATTCTATAAAATATTTGTTTAAATGACATTGAATAGAAAATAACCGTTCGTGGTTTAAGAACAATTCCTAACTTGAGCCCCAAAGTTTAACAAATGATTTTCCTAAAAAGAATCCTTACACTAATATTTTTTCCCGGACTATTTCTCAGTTCAGCAAATGCGCAGGTTTTTTATCCTTCACAAAAACCTATTGGTATTGCCAAAGTGATAATTAATACAAAACCTGATGTGATTTCTTTACAGAATAATGTAATTTCAGCCAGATTTTTTCTGAAAAATCGTAGCGTTCAAAAAGCTGTATTGACGGATGAACAGACTCATCAATCTGTTACATTTACCGGCAATGAATTATTCAATATGGTTTTACAGGATAAAACTTTATTGAAGGGTAATGACTTTCAGACGGATTTGTTACAGGATACACCCTCAAATATTCCTCTCCCGGAAAATTCTTTAAGAGCTATTGATCGTTTACCCGGCAAACAAATCAGCCTGATGGCTGAAAATAAGGATAAGGGTATAAGCATCAAATGGACTATTTCGCTTCACGACAGTTGTAATTTCATTCAGCAGGAATTCTATATACAACAAAATAATCCAAAGGATACCATCACCGGTTTACAGTTAGTGAATGTCCCTGCTCAATTTCACCCGCGGGCTTCCGGCGTAGTGGATGGCTTACCCGTATTGGTAAATAATATGTTCTTAGGCATTGAACATCCGATGTCTTATACCGACTCTGCCAAGAGCGGGATAACGGATAATCTGAATCTGTCGGTCGCCATGAAATATAAAAATGGCCGTAAGATAAGTGTCGTATGGGGCGTGACACCTCATGATCAGTTGAGAAGGGGCTTTTTATATTATATCGAAGAAATCCGGGCAGTGCCTTATCGTCCTTTCCTGCATTATAATTCATGGTACGATCTGTCATGGGTGGATATCCATTTACACCGGAAAGATTGTATGGACAGAGTGAAAATGTATTTAGACAGTTTGGTGATAAAAAGAAAAGTGCATTTGAAAGCGTTCCTATGGGATGACGGATGGGATAACCCTAATGAGTTATGGCATTTTAATCCGGATTTACCCAACGGATTTAAGCCTTTGGAAAAATTATCACATCCTTATCATGCCAATATGGGAGTATGGTTGTCTCCCTGGGGCGGTTACGGCGACTCTCAGCAGCAGAGAATAAAGAGCAGCCGCACTATTACTCCTCTTTTGGGGATAAATGAACATGGATTTAGTCTGGCAGATAAGAACTATTTCAATTTCTTTAAAAATACGGCAGTTAATCTTATAAAAATTCAGGGAGTGTGTATTTTTAAATTTGACGGGGTGGGGGCAGGTAATAATGCTTCCGGGGCTACAAAGGCATATCAAGATGATATCGAAGGATTATTGCGGGTTATCAAATCTTTAAGGGAAGTAAAGCCTGATTTATATTTCAGTATTACAGTGGGTACCTGGCCTTCTCCCTATTGGCTTGAATATGGTGATAACATCTGGCGATCAGGCGGGGATTTTGGCAAAACCGGTGAAGGAAATGCAAGACAGCAATGGTTGAATTACCGCGATGAGCAGGTATATAAGAACATTGTGTTACGTTCACCCTTATATCCGCTGAATGCATTGATGAGCCATGGTATTGCTATTGCAGGTAATGGTTACGTCTCGAATTTACCAAAAGATTATCAATCGCTTTCTGAAGGGATATGGTCTTTCTTCGGCAATGGGACAAGCTTGCAGGAGCTGTATGTGAATCCGCACATGCTGACTTCAAAAGATTGGGATCTGCTGGCTAAAGCCATTCATTGGAGCCATGCGCATAAAGGTATTTTGGGGGATGTACATTGGGTAGGAGGTGATCCAAAGGATGAAATATATGGTTATGCTGCCTGGAACCCGGGAGGCGGAACGCTGATGCTGAGAAATCCTGCAAATGAAACTAAAGAATTTTCGTTTACATTGAAACAAGTATTGGAACTTCCGGAGAAATTTAACGGAGAATATCATTTATACAATGTGGTAACGGATAAAGATGAAGGAAGATATAATTCGGAAGAGGTAATTAATTTTACGCTTCAGCCACAGGAGGTTCAGGTATTGGATATTACTAAGTGATAGGGTGATTCGTTTTCTTATTGTTATGATTATTGACAATTTTATAAAAACCTTATCTGCCTGGCGATAAGAGAAGCTAACCCTAGTAGAAATTATGAATCCCGTGTTGTATCAAATTACTTTGTGGCTACCGTTGCTTTGCGTCCAGCAGATGCGGGATTTGTGCATTCTCTGTGGAATTTGTGGTAAAGAATAAATGAATTTTAATTTATACGTTTGACAGAGGAAATAAATGGTATAAATTAACGAATTAAGTACCGGATTTGTATGCTACAATTCAATGATTAGAGTTTACCGTGAAATTGGATATCTTTTGTGTTTTGGGAACTTTGGGGGTACTTTTCAAACTTTTCGGAGTGAGCTCCCGATACAAACTTATCACAACTATGAACAGGAAAGGTTTTATTAAAACGTTTGGCACGGTAGCTACCGGCTTGGCATTACAACCTGCTGCCAGCTTAGCCGATTCTGTGGATAAATTTCCTTTGCATTCCCAGAAGGCACATCCAAACATCATTTTAATTTTTTGTGATGATTTAGGTTACGGAAATCTTTCAGGTTATGGACATCCGACCATAAAAACACCCGCCATTGACCGGATAGGAAAAGAAGGTGTACGGCTGACTTCCCATTGTACACCCCATCCTGTTTGTACTCCTTCGCGTGTATCTGTGCTTACAGGAAGATATCCCAAGAGAGCGGGACTTACAGGTAATGTAATGCCTGACACCATTGGCGGATTAGATCTGAAAGAAATACTTCTGCCTGAATTATTGAAACCGCTTGGTTATAAAACGATGATAATCGGGAAATGGCATCTGGGACAAAACCCCGATAGTTATATGCCAACCTCAAGAGGTTTTGATTCTTTTTATGGACTGCTGTATAGTGTGGATATGACAAGCCCTTTTATTGACTGGAAAGGACCGATTTCCCTTTACAGAGACCTGAGACCTATTGAAACGCCGGTTATAGAATCAACGCTTACTGAAAGATACACTCACGAGGCTGTTCAGTTTATAAAATCATCAAAAGATAAACCTTTCTTTCTTTACCTTGCTCACTCGTTCCCTCATTTGCCTATCAGCACCTCGGAGAAATTTTTAGGGAAATCTGATGCCGGTTTGTTCGGTGATGTGGTTGAAACAATAGACTGGAGTACGGAAGAAATATTAAATACGTTGAAAGAAGAAGGTATTGATAACGATACAATGATCATTTTTACAAGTGATCACGGACCATGGCTTAATTTACCTGACAGGATGTTTCATAGTTATGGCGAGTTAGCCTATGGTGCTCAGCATCCTTTACCGACGAATTACAGGTTTGAAGTTAAGCCTTACCATCAAGGCACGGCAGGTCTGTTGAGAGGGTCTAAGATGACGGACCTGGGAAGGAGGAGTTCGGGTTCCCTGCCTGGTGCGTTGGCCTGCCCAAATTCCATCGGGGCAGACAAAAGACGGCCTTAATAATCACATGGATCTCTTTGCAACTATAGCAGGAGCAGCCGGCGCTGAGTTACCAAAAGACAGACAAATTGACGGATGCAATATTTTACCCTGGCTAAAAGGAGAAGAATCCAATCCCGATAAAGAGATGTACTATTTTAAGCAAGATACTTTACAAGCTGTGCGGGAGGGTGATTGGAAACTTCGTTACGCAAGGAATGAGAGAGTAGATAATGGAAATGATATCCTGACTAAGCGTTACGGAAAAGATGCGAATGTGGATTTTAATGGACCGGATGCTGAGTTAACCGTGCAACTGTACAACTTGAAAATTGATCCTTCGGAAAAATATAATGTAGCCGGAGAGAATCCTGAAATAGCAGCTCGTTTGATGAATAAATTAGAGAAGTTTGCAGTTGAAGTAAAAGCTCATCTTGATAAATAAAAACTATCGGTTCAATTGAAAATAATATTTAATGCAGATGATCTGAATATTCGTGACTTTATCATTATTATCCAACTACATTAAAAATACACTTATGAATTTTAAAGCTGTGTCGAATAAAGTAATTATCGTTTTGCCATTGGTCATTTTTGGAGCATTCTTTCCTTTTGTTCTTTTCGCCCAAACAGCCCCTCCTGAGCCATACGGGCCTGTACCATCTCCTCGTCAGATCAGTTGGCAACAAACGAACATGTATTGCCTTATTCATTTCGGATTAAATACTTTCACGGATAAGGAATGGGGATATGGTAACGTCAGTCCGGAGAAATTTAATCCCTCTCATTTCGACGCGGATCAGATTGTAGCCGCAGCAAAAGCCGGCGGCTTTAAAGGGATTATTTTCGTTGCCAAGCATCATGACGGTTTTTGCCTGTGGCCTACAAAAACGACCGGTTATAATATTAGTAAAAGTCCTTTTGAAAACGGTAAAGGAGATGTGGTAAAAGCTTTTGAATCGGCTGCTCGCAGATATGGAATGAAATTCGGCATTTATTGCTCACCCTGGGATCGGCATAGCAAATATTACGGCACTTATAAATATGTGCAATTATACCGCGAACAATTAAAAGAATTATATACTCACTACGGACCACTGTTTGAGGTATGGTTTGACGGGGCCAACGGCGGCAACGGGTATTACGGTGGGAAGAATACCACCATCAATATTGACAGAACTACCTATTATGGATGGGATACGACCTGGAATGATATGGTGAGGAAGCTGCAGCCCAATGCAGTCATCTTCAGCGATGTAGGTCCTGACCTTCGCTGGGTAGGTAATGAAGGAGGCCATGCTGATGAAACATCCTGGGAAACTTTTACCCCGGTTCCTCTTGCCGGTCAAACAGGTTATGGACCCGGATATGTAGATTATTCTCATTCACCTGCAGGAACGAGAGACGGCAGGTACTGGATGCCTGCGGAATGTGATGTGCCGCTTCGTCCCGGTTGGTTCTTTCATAACGATCAGAATGATCAGGTAAAAACGCCTCAGCAATTATTTGATATATACCTGGCAAGCGTAGGAAGAGGTGCAGCTCTGGACTTAGGTCTGGCGCCGGATATGGAAGGAAGATTGTATAAAAAGGATGTAGAATCGCTAAAGGAATTCGAAAAGATATTGAATAAAACTTTTGCCAGGAATTTAGCTGAAGGTGCCACATTCAAGGCTTCTAACATTCGCGGCAATAATCCAAGACTTTATGGCCCGCATAATATATTGGATAAAAATCCCTTTACTTATTGGGCTACCGATGACAGCGTTACTACACCGTATCTTATATTATCTCTGAAAGGACAAAAGAGATTTAACATTATCAGTATCGGTGAGGATATAAAATTGGGCCAGCGGGTGGGGGCATTTGCGGTGGATGCCTGGATAAATGATCAATGGCAACAAATTGCGGAAGCTACCAGCATAGGTAATCTGCGATTGATCAGGTTGCCCGAATATATCCGGACCGATCAGGTCCGCCTGCGGATAACTTCCTCGCCTGTTTGTCCTGCGATCAGTGAGTTTGGTTTATATGCTGAATATACACGAAAAGAGACTCATAAATCATGATATCTATACCTATAAAATTAAAAACGATTCTCTTATTGATTCTTGCCTGTTTCCTTTTTATATCGTCTAATGCACAATCCCAACGATGGAAGCTGATCTGGCAGGATGAATTTTCTAAAGATGGAATACCGGATAGCAGCAAATGGAGCTTTGCCGGCAGAGGAAAATCACCCTGGGATTGTTATTGCTATAATGATACCGCCGCCTCCGTCGTTAAGGATGGCAGGTTATTATTAAAAGGGATCGTTTCAGGAGGAAGTTCCGATACGGTTCATTATCAGACAGGATGTATTACTACTAAAAATAAATTTTTCTTCCAATATGGCAAATTGGTTGTACGTGCAAAGTTGCCGCAGGCACAAGGCTCTTGGCCTGCTATCTGGCTATTGCCTGAAACCAATAAACATGGCGGTTGGCCCGAGGGTGGGGAGATAGACGTGATGGAGCATTTGAATCATGATTCCATTGTGTATCAAACAATGCATAGCTATTATATTGATAAGCTGCATCATGAAAGCCATCCTGAGCATTTTAGCACTGCGTTTTTTCATCCGGGAAAGTTTAATACTTTTGGAATGGAATGGTATCCTGATCGTATTGATTTTTTTGTCAACGGTCATAAAATTTTTTCCTATCCTAAAATAAAGGATGATACTACCGGAACCCAATGGCCTTTTGACCAGCCTTTTTATATTCTCTTAGATCAGGCATTAGGGGGCTGGCCGGGGAAAATAAATAATGCGGAATTGCCGGCGACGATGGAAGTGGATTGGGTAAGGGTGTATAAAAGGGATTAAATGACGATTAATCAATGCCATTTTGTAAAGATTTTTTTCGAGAAGAGATACCTGAAAGGCATCAATCCGATTAACCGTGGGCAAAGCCCACGGAGGAAAGTAAAGGATAGGATCCAACCCTGGAGGGGTTGAATATCACACCGAACGGCATTAAATTGTAAGGTGCGATGAATTGTAACTGAGTGGCTAAATTCTACTAATAAAACAAAAACATAAATAATAACAGCTTATGATTATTAGAACAAAACATTATTCGGTGATCTTAATAATGATAGCATTCCTTTTTTCGGGAATTTCCCTGTTCGCGCAATCAAACTATTCCTGGCATGAACCCAATTATGTGGAAGGTATTTGCGTGCGTGATACCAATCATATCTATTACCGGCTTCCTGCCAATATGGAATCAGAAGTCAGGAAACCTGTCTGGTATCTTTCCAAAAATACAGCAGGAGAGTTTCTACATTTTAAAACCACTGCGCGCGAGATAACAGTTCGATATGTGTTGGAAGATAATCTGAACCCTTTTCCTCACATGCCCGAAATGGGCGTCAGCGGTGTGGATTTGTTTGCTATGGATATGAATGGAAACTGGAACTGGGCGCCGCCGCATTATCATTTTGGCGATACCTGTGTTTTTCAATATACCCATTTATACCTTGCAGATAACCATAAGCCGGCTGATTTTTATTTATACCTGCCATTGTATAATACGGTAAAATGGCTTTCCATAGGTGTGCCCAATCAGGATAAGCTTGAATTTGTCCGGGAAAATAAAGGAAACCCCATAGTTGCTTATGGTACCTCCATCCTGCAGGGGGGGGTAGCTTCAAGAGCTGGTTTAGCCTGGACTAATATTTTAGAAAGAAGATTAGATCGTACCGTAATCAATTTGGGGTTTTCAGGAAACGGACGATTTGAAAAGCCTATTTTCGATTTGATGGCTAAAACGGATGCTGCTTTATATATTTTAGACTGCATGCCCAACTTAGACAATGAGAAAATCTACCCTGACAGCCTGATTAAAACCAGAGTGTATTATGGGATAAAAACATTGCAGGAGCATCATCCAGAGACTCCTATTCTGTTAGTTGAGCATTCGGTTGGATATTCGCCGTTTTACATGGATACCGCCAGATTGAATCAATATCACAGAGCCAGCATGGTGATAGCAGGCATTTATAATGATTTGAAAACGGACGGATTTAAAAATATTTATCTGTTAACGGATAAGGAAATTGGTTTTGATATAAACAGCACTACTGAAGGTTTGCACTCAGATGATATAGGCATGATACAATATGCCAATGCATACGAAAAGATCATCCGGCAGATTTTACACGAACCCAAAGGAGACATGGCTACTGAAATCCCCATTGAACAATACAGAGATGGGTATGACTGGGTAAAACGGCATGATGAAGTAATGGAAAATATTAAAAAAACAAATCCTGATGCCATTATTTTAGGTAATTCCATTATCAATTATTGGGGTGGTGAACCTGCGGCAGAAAGCGGTATTGCCAGAGGTGACAATAGCTGGAATAAATATCTGGCTCCCGTAAAAGTTCAAAATGCCGGCTTTGGATGGGACAGGATAGAAAATGTATTATGGAGGGTCTATCATGGTGAATTGGATAATTTCCGGGGTAAAAAGATATTGATTATGATTGGAACTAATAATTTGGGAATTAACTCGAATGAAGATATTGTCAATGGATTACAATTCCTGCTTGAACAGATACACCAGAAGAAACCGGATGCTGAAATAATAATGGCAGGCATCTTACCCAGGCGCGGTGCTGAAAAACAGGTAGAAACAATTAATCGTCAAATTAAGAATATGACTTTAAGGAATCATTTTACGTATGTGGATTTCGGAAAACCGTTGACAAAAGATGGAAAAATTAATCCTGCTCTGTTCGTTAGCGATGGTTTACATCCGGACGGGAAAGGATATGAAGTGTTAGGAAAAGAGATCAGCCACATCCTCAAATAAGGTTCCTCCCTTTATTATTAAGGTTTTAAGTATTGTTTAGTGTATGAAGAAAATAATCCTTTTTGCATTATTGATAATTTCGAAGTATTGTTTTGCCCAGTCGGCGCTTCAGCTATCAGGCATTCATATTGTCCCGGTACCTGTTTCGGTTAAGATTGAGCAGGGTAATTTCATATTAAGACCCGACACAAAAATTATCTATTCTACTCAGGAATTAAAAGATGTCTCCGGATTATTTGCAACAATGCTGAATAAGCCAACCGGGTTTAACCTTCGGGCAATGGGAGGAAAAGAAAGGACCATTTCAGGCGGTATCATTTTAAATATTTACAGGAAACCAGACACCTTACTTGGTGATGAAGGCTACGGGTTAAAAGTTTTATCTGAGAAGATTATTATTTCAGCTAATAAGCCGAATGGCATTTTTTACGGAATGCAATCTTTGATGCAATTATTTCCTTCGCAAATTGAATCAGATACTGTGGTAAGGCATATTTCATGGAAAGCGGCTTGTGTCAATATCACGGATTACCCCAGGTTTAAATGGCGGGGCATGATGGTGGATGACAGCCGCCATTTCTTCGGCATGAAAGCCATTGAACAATTCATCAATGAAATGGCGAAATACAAATACAATGTGTTTCATTGGCATTTAACGGACGATCAGGGATGGAGGATACAGATTAAAGGGTTGCCGAAACTGACAGAAACAGGCGCCTGGCGTGTGCCAAGAACCGGAAGATGGGGGACGTTTGAAGCGCCACAGCCTGGTGAAAAAGAAACGTATGGCGGATATTACACACAGGAAGATATTCGCGAAATAGTTCAGTATGCTAAAGAACGGTTTATTACTGTCCTTCCTGAGATTGACGTACCAGCGCATTGCCTGGCATTGATCGCCTCTTATCCCAATTTGTCGAGTACACGAAAACAATATTCTGTATGGCCCCAATATCCACCGGATAGTATTGATAATGTATTGGACGTGGCCAATGATTCTACATGGATTGCATTAGATACTATATTTTCCCAGGTAGCGAAACTATTTCCATCCCGATATATCCATGTGGGAGGAGATGAAGCCAACCGGAGTTTCTGGATGAAGGATCCGGGAGATCTGGCTTTAATGAAGAAGGAAGGGTTAACGACACCGGCAGAATTGCAAAGCTTTTTTGAAAAGAAATTGGAGAAGCTGATCATTGCCAAAGGGAAAAAAATGATCGGGTGGGATGAAATATTGGAAGGGGGATTAGCGCCCGAAGCTACTGTGATGAGCTGGCGTGGTGAACAGGGAGGTATTAAAGCTTCGCAAATGGGGCATCATGTGATCATGGCGCCTTACGGCTCTACTTACTTGAGCCAGATACAGGGAAATCCGCTGGCAGAACCGCCCGGACCGGGGATGATCACGCTCCAGAAATGTTATGAAACGAATATCCTTCCCGAAGGTGTTGATCCGACATTCATTTTAGGTGGTGAAGCCTGTTTATGGACGGAACATATCCCTGACTATCGTCATCTGGAATATATGGCTTATCCCAGAGCGATGGCCCTGGCAGAAGTCTTTTGGTCACAGGAAGATAAACATAATTGGAACAGCTTTTTGATACGTATGCAGGATCAATTACCTTATTTACAGGAAGCACAAATTAAATATGCCACCAGTATGTATGATCCGGTGATCTCGGCTATTAAAGGTTCTGATGATTCTATGAAAGTAGTTTTAGAAGCTCAAATTCCAGGACTGGATATTTATTATCGTTTCGATGGAACTGACCCGGATAATTTTTCTCCTGAATATACAGGGAAACCCTTAGATATTCCAGAAGGAGCATCTGAAATAAAGGTGATTACTTACCGGTGCGGAAAACCTATCGGTAAACAAGTGAATTGCCCGTTGAGCTGGTTAAGGAGAAGGATGAAAAAGTGGAAGAAGGCAGGTTAATTTTATGGGTATAAATAATTTATGGCTGAATCACTTAGAAGCAAGGAAAAAAATACGAAACAATATTAAGTTATGTATTGGACCTTTTATGAATTAATGGAAAATTATCAGAATAATTTTAACTTTATCACGTTAAAATTATATTTGTTTGGATAACATTACGTTACACAAATTACTGGAGAAGATAGCGGGGGGTGACGAAAGCTCTTTCAGGGATTTATTTAATTCCTTTAAGCAGCAGGTGTATGCTTATGCCATGCATTTTACTCATTCGGTGCCTGCTTCGGAGGAAATCGTTCAGGATATATTTCTCAAGCTATGGGTAAATAAAGAACGGCTTGCCGAAATGAATAATTTTGAGGCATATCTATATACCATTACCCGCAATCTGTGTTTTGATTATTTGAAAAAGCTGGCACATGAACATGCTTTAAAGGTAGCATGGAGCCGTGACGCAGAAATGTCAGAAGAGAATACGGAAAGTGTATTCCAATACCATCATTATGAAAGCATCATACAGCAGGCATTGGATCAATTACCTCCCCAGCAAAAAAAGATATATATCCTGAGCCTTTACCAGGGACAAAAACAGGAGGAAATTGCCGAATCGCTTCATATCTCAAAAAATACGGTAAAAGTCCATATTGCCAAGGCCAGAGCGAAAGTGCGCCATTACCTTATTGCGCATCTTACGGGGTTTATTTTACTGCTGATAATTGTTACCTGTCTGTTCTTTCATTAAAAAATTTCTTGGGCACTAATCCTTTTTTCTTTTTCAATCGTCAGTATCATATAGCCTGCTCATTGTTTGCGTCTAATGATAAAAAAAGAACTATGCCTGTAACATCAGATTCTCGTCTGGAATATCTATTAAAGCGTTATGTGGATGGAATCTGCACGCAGGAAGAGAAGGAGGAACTGTTGAGCATTATTCAACATGCGCAACAGGACGAACAACTAAAAGGATTGATGGATCAGGTGTGGTCACGGCTATCTTCCGCTTATCGTCTCAATGAAGAACAGTCAACACGTATTTTATCCGCCATTTTCAATCCCTTTATGGCAGAGGAAACGATAAGAAGCGGTAAAAAGAGCATATATTTTATGCGATGGAGCGCTGTGGCCGCTGTTTTGGCGGTTCTTATCCTGGCAGGAGGAATAATGTGGTTTAAAAACGATATCCGGGTAAAAAAGATTCCCGGGGTGCTTACACAAACGCAGCATGATATAGCGCCGGGAGGAAATAAGGCGGTATTGACATTGGCTAATGGAAAGAAAATAATATTGGATAGCTTGGAGAATGGAGCTTTACCAACAAAATATGCGAATAATATTACAAAGGTAAATAATGGATTACTGGTATTTAATCGTCAATCGTCAATCGCTAATCCAGCCTCAGCAGGCAACCGTCCATCAGAGTATAATACACTGAGTACTCCCCGGGGCGGGCAATATCGGGTAATATTACCAGACGGAAGTAAAGTATGGTTGAATGCAGCCTCCTCCCTGACATTCCCGACCGCATTTACAGGTAAAAGCAGGGAAGTAAAAGTAACCGGTGAGGCATATTTTGAAATCACTCCTGATAAAGACATGCCATTTAAAGTGGATGTAAATCAGGTAGAAGTAAAAGTATTGGGAACTCACTTTGATGTGATGGCTTACTCAGATGAACCTGCTATTAAAACCACCCTGCTGGAAGGGGCGGTGGAAGTTTCAAAAGGAAATGAGGAGGTGGTTTTGAAGCCGGGGCAACAGGCCTCTTTCTCAGCCGGTTCGGATAAGATAAATGTGAATGTGGCAGAGGTAGAGGAGGTAATGGCATGGAAAGACGGATTGTTCTTTTTTCATAATACAAATATTCAGTCTGTCCTGCACGAGATAGCAAGATGGTATAATGTGAAAGTAGTTTATAAAGGAGAAACGAACGCTTATTTGAATGGAATGATATCCCGAAATACCGAATTATCGCAGGTATTGCACATGCTGGAAGTGACCAGTAACGTACATTTGAAAATAGATGGCAGGAACGTTATTGTTTCGCAGGCTGACAAGTAATTAAATAGAATTAATCACTTAGTTCCGTAGTATTAGAAATAGTGGCTTTGCCTCATGACCTTAGAAAAATGACGTTAAAAAATTTGCGATAATGGAGCGTCAACGGAAAATACGGATAGATTTAGGTAATGCCGAATAATATAAGGGCTTGCAAAAGTTTAAAATGTTGACCGGAGCATTATCTTCCGTAGCGTAATTGAGCAAATTTTAGTCATTTTTCGCCCGAATATTCGGGAAGTCTTGATTTTTCTTTGGTTCTTTTCTTTTCATCAAGGAAAAGAAAGAACAACCAAATTAATCTTATACGCTTTAAAAATGGATAATTCTATAAATTTTAAATCTAAAATCATGAAAACATAAGCTTTACCATCACCAGATTATCATAAATAAAAAACCGTCCTGCGATCCAGGCAGGACGGCAACGGCCTGGTAATCTATCGGCATTCATTCGTTATAACAAATTCCAATAACCCAAACCTGTTCCGGGGTAACCGGAACGATACAAAAGTATGTTATTAAATACATTCGCCAAAGGCGCTTCATTGCGAAGCCCTTTTCGTGCCAAAGTATGGAAGATTATGAAGCTGGCAACTGTTTTAATTTTCACCTGCGCCTTGCAGGTCAGCGCCAGGAGCTATGCGCAAAAGGTGACGCTTTCCCTTCACAACGCCACGCTGGAAGAAGCGCTCAACGCCATTCACCAGCAAACCGGCTATCTTTTTTTATATGATAGCCGCACATTAAAAGGCCTTAAAGGCATTAATGTGGACGTTAAAAAAGCATCTCTTCAGAAAACATTAGATCAATGTATAGCAGGATATCCTTTAGGCTATTTACTCCAAAACGAAACCATCCTGGTATTTCCAAAGGAAGAAGCAGAGGCTTTTTTAAAGCCTTCGAGAACGATAGAGGGAATGGTAAAAGATAAAAATGGCGATCCATTATCTGGAGTTACTGTCAGAATAAAAAATAGTAACATTGGTACTATCACGGGGGCAAACGGGCATTTTAGTATTGACGTAGCAGGTAATAATACTGTTTTACAGTTTAGTTATTTGGGTTATCAGACACAGGAGATAGTTGTAGGTGACCGGACTGAGTTAAATACCACTTTATCGGAAAGTGTAAGTACTTTGAACCAATTGGTAGTTGTCGGATATGGAATAGAGAAAAAGGCAGATTTAACGGGAGCCGTAGCCAGTGTTACACCGAAACAATTGGAGAATAGGCCTGTAACCAGTATTTCTGCTGCCTTAGAAGGAACTATGGCGGGCGTTACTGTTCGACAAACGAGTGGGCAGCCTGGAAGAGATCAAGGAAATGTAATTATTCGGGGTATTGGTACTTTAAATAATGCCAATCCAATGATCGTGGTTGATGGCATGATCGTTTCCTCAATGGATAATATTAACCCAAATGATATCGCATCTGTAACCGTATTAAAAGATGCTGCATCAGCTGCGATATATGGATCACGTGCTGCCAATGGAGTTATTTTGATTACTACTAAAAAGGGGAAAGTAGGGTCCATTCAGGTTCAGTATAATACTTATTTCGGAAAGCAGACCCCAACTGCATTGCCCGATTATCTTCCTTCATGGGAGGCTGCAACGATGTATAATGAAGGGCTGGCAAATGAAGGCAAACAGCCTGTTTATACTCAACAAGATATAGCGTTATTCAAAAACGGAACTGATCCTTATGGTCACCCGAATACGGACTGGCTTGGGTTGTTTTATCAAGGAAGGGGGGTCCAGGAAAGCCAATATGTAAGCCTCAGTGGCGGGACGGATAAAACCCAGTATATGGCTTCTTTTGGTTATCTGAATCAGCAGGGAATAGTAAAGAAAACAAAAGCTCAACATTTTGATTTCAGAATAAATCTGAATACCCAAGTTAGTAAGCGGTTATCTGCGTTTACTAATTTGTCTTATAGTTATCAGCCATTTGAAGAACCTGCAAGTTCTTATCCGGGAGTTCCCGGCTTTTCGCAGGTCATCAGGCAAATTAACAGAATATCCCCGGTGATACCTTATGAATATGCTAATGGCGATTATGGCTATATAGCAGATGGAAGCCCGATGGCATGGTTAAATTCTCCTTCCTTTAACAGAATGCAACCTTCAGTATTCAGAGGTAATATCGGGGCTGATCTTGAAATAGTAAAAGGACTTCATTTTACTCCTTCTTTTTCCTATCAGTTGCAAACAGATTACAACAAGCAATTCGTTGCTGATATTCAATATTATACCCCACAAGGAGTTCCTTCGTTTAATCAGGGACCCAATAATGTCACTGATCACTATGATCAGGCATCCGTTGTTACTCTCCAGGGGTTACTACAATATGATAAATCTTTTGGAAATAATCATTTTAAAATATTAGGCGGTTGGTCTCAGGAATATGATGGCTATAATCAGTTAGAAGGGTATAGACAAAATTTTTTGAATAATTCGTTAGCTGATTTGAATGCTGCTTCTACCAACGGTCAAACATCTTCCGGATATTCTACAGAAGTAGCATGGATGTCTTATTTTGGAAGGCTCAATTACGATTACAAAGGGAAATACCTCTTAGAAGCCAACCTGAGATATGATGGATCCTCCCGTTTTGATACAACCAATAGATGGGGTTTATTTCCTTCCATTTCCGCAGGGTGGCGGATATCTGATGAAAACTTTTTCCAACCTCTGACCCGGATAGTTTCTGATTTAAAGATCAGGGCATCATGGGGAAAGTTGGGAAATGCACAGATCAGCGGGAACGAATTGGCAAGTGATTATGGATATATTACTACTGTCAGCAGTGGTCAGAATTATATATTTGGAGGTACAAGCCCGACCATTGCGGCCGGTGTTGCACCCGTCTATGGAGCAAATCCGAACTTGAAATGGGAGACCACTGCAGAAAGTGATTTAGGAGTAGATGCAGGTTTTTTAAACGAGAGGATTATACTTACGGCTGATTATTTTATTAAAAATACAACCAATATACTTATTTCCGTTCCCGTAGGTGCACCTTATGGATTGGTGGCGCCAACGCAAAATGCCGGCGCTGTCCAAAATAAAGGGGTGGAATTGTCATTAGGTTATCACGATAAAAAAGGAGCATTCAGTTATGGCATTACCGGCAATGTCAGCTTCATTCATAATGAGGTGACGAACCTGGATAATACAGCTCCTATTATATCCGGAGGTACCATTATCAAAGTGGGATTACCTATTAATGCATTCTGGGGATATATTGCACAGGGGCTTTTCCAAACACAGGAAGAAGTAAGTAAGCATGCTACCGAAAGCGGTGGCGTAATTGCACCCGGTGATATTATGTATAAGGATATAAGTGGCCCTGATGGGAAATCTGATGGCGTTATCAATGGGTACGACAGAACTTATTTAGGAAATTCATTCCCTAAAGTAGCTTTTGGTGCGAACCTTACTTTCGGGTGGAAAGGATTTGATTTTATGGCATTTTTGGAAGGGAAGGCTGGAGTTAAAAATTACGTGAGTGGCATCATGTTAGGGCAACTTAGCAATGGAGCAGGTAAGCCAACTGCAGCTATGTTAAACGCTTGGACACCCCAAAATACAAATGCTTCGTTTCCCAGGTTATGGGTTAATTACACACAAAATGACCCCTCCGCCAATCCTTCCTCATATTGGATCAGGAATGCTGCCTATTTAAGGTTTAAAGATTTACAGATTGGTTACACGATACCTGAGGGAATCACCCAACACGTGGGTATTCAAAGGTTAAGGGTATATTACAGCGGACAAAACATTTTCACTTTTACTCAATTCTACAAATGGGTGGACCCTGAAGCTCCGACAGGAGACAATGGATATTATTTCCCACAAGTGAAAGTAAATTCTGTTGGTTTAAACGTAACTTTTTAAGTAAAATAATAAATTATTCTAATTATGAAAAAGTCTTTCATTTTATATATGGCTATTTTGGCTTTTTTCCTATCCTCATGTTCAAAAAGCTTTTTGAACAGGCAGCCAACCAATGCATACAGTATCTCCAGCCTGTTTACTGATTCAAGCGATGTCATTGCGGCACTTAATGGTTGTTATAACGGGTGGAATAATCCATGGTCAGATAGCGGTCCGAGTTGGGCAGATGCTTTAAACGTTCAGTATATGGATTGCGTTTCGGATAACGCTTATAGCCAGTTTCCATGGGAAGGTTTTCAAGCACATGGCAATGGCTTTTCTTCGGCTAATGATGGCAATGAGGAAAGCTTATGGAACTATGTGACCATCCAGAAATGTAATTGGTTTTTAGAGAATGTAGTGAAAGCACCCATAGGTCAGTCACTAATGCTTCGCACACAAGCGGAAGCCAGGTTTATACGCGTCTATACATATTTTGTAATGAGCCAGTTATACGGAAATGTACCATTAGACACTACAGCGCTTACAACTACCCGGGCAAACGAAGTAACAAGAACACCAAAAGCCGAAGTGGTTAAATGGATGGAGAACGAATTAGCGGACATAGCTCCTGATCTTCCGGTAAGCTACCCTGCTTCTGATTTTGGCCGCATTACACGAGGTGCAGCATTAGCCCTGAAAGCAAGGGTTGAATTATATAACGGGGATTGGGCGGATTGCGTAAATGATTGTAAGGCAGTGGAAAATCTGGGTGTTTACAGTCTATTTCCGAGTTACAGTGATCTGTTCAGAATACAAAATGAAAATAATGAGGAAGTGATCCTTGATGTTCAGTATAAAGAAAATGACCAGCCGAATGGAGGACTTGGTGTAATGCCATCATCTTCTTACGGTGGATGGAGTTCTATTGATCCAACTCAAAGCCTCGTGGACAGCTATGATATGCTCAATGGCAAACCCATTACTGATCCGACTTCAGGTTATGATCCGGCGAACCCTTTTGAGCACAGAGATCCCAGATTGGCAGCTACTATTGTTTATCCGGGCGAATCTTATGCTTATGCAAATGGTACTCCGAATTATTATGACCCTATAGATGCCTCTTCTCCCGATTATTATTCAGGGAATAATAATTCTAAAACTGGTTATTTAGTTAAGAAATTCACTTCTAATTTATCCGATTACGATAATATGTGGAATACAGGTTTGGATATGATCCTGATCCGTTATGCGGAAGTACTATTAAATTACGCTGAGGCGGAGAACGAATTGGTTGGGCCTGATCCTTCCGTATATGCAGCCATCAATCAGGTCCGTGAGCGTGCAGGTATGCCTGATGTTACACCAGGCTTATCTCAGGATTCGATGCGGCAAACGATCCACCATGAAAGACGAGTTGAATTTGCCATGGAAGGCTTGCGGTGGTATGACATTCAACGTTGGCAAATTGGCACACAAGTAATGCACGGCCCTGTCTATGGTACAAGATTAGGTACAGTGAATCCTTCAAATGGGCAAACAACCTTTTCGGGAAATAACGTTCTGGTAGAAACAAGGGTATTTGATCCAAATAAGGATTACTTATGGCCGATTCCTCAGGCTGAAATTGATATCAATAAGAATTTAAAGCAAAATCCGGGTTACTGAGTGTCACGAACAACAAATAGTTCTTTAAGATAATGAAAGTTGATGCTGTGTAAATGATGAGAGGAGGTCTCTCGGAATCAGTCAACAGGCACTGGTTTCAAACCGCCATTATGCTGC
>SCQT01000194.1 GCA_004322015.1 Chitinophagaceae bacterium | reverse complement strand
AATTCCTCTGATAGGGCAGATAATATCTCCGCCTTGATTTGTGAAGTTTCCATGATTTAATGAGTTGGTTTGCCAAATTTACACCTTTACTCATAAAAAGTGCATTTTGTCATACACCCTTATGGTTATTCATTTGGTAATAATTTTATTACCTTTGCTATTGAAATAAGAGGGATGAAGTCAAGTGAACTGTTAAGACTTTTAAAGAAAGACGGCTGGTATGAAGTACGGCAGTCCGGTAGTCCGGTAGCCATATCATTATGGAACATCCAGAAAAAGAAGGAAAGCTTGTCGTTCCTTTCCATGCCTCTAATGAAGTGAAAAAAGGACTATTGAAAGCAATACTAAAAGATGCGAACATAAAAACCAACCGAAGATGAAAAAGCCAAAAATAAAAATGACCATTATCAAAGAAGATATAGGGTATAGCGCTCACGCTTCGGTAGGGAATATATCTATCAATACTCAAGGTGAAACCTTTGAGGAACTTAAAGAAATGATTCTGGATGCTGTAAACCTTACCTTTGAAGATAAAGGCTGGGTATATACTACCGACGAAATACAATTTGAATACGATCTTGAAAGTTTCTTTGATTTTTACAGAGTTATTAATGCCAAAGCTCTTTCCGAACGTATAGGTATGAATCAAAGTTTGTTGGCTCAATATATCAAAAGGATTAAACAGCCCTCTGCCACACAAGTAAAACGTATTCTTAAAGGTGTTCAGCAAATAGGCAGGGAACTTACCGAAGTAAGATTTTTGCTTTAATATATACGGGAAGTAATACAAGGAGACACAAATAAAGGCATAAGTAAAGCTGATGCATATAGGCTAATACTTTGTGTCAATAGAAAAGAAAATCTCATTACACAAGAGAAACAATCTAAAATAATATTGTCTATATCTGTTTTACCTTCCCTTTGGTAAAATCATCATTCTGCCGTAAGTTTGCCTTTCGTTAGGACTTTCACAATCAAATTGCTCAATTTATTTATATGAGGTGGGGACAATACTTTACTTCCGCTATCGGTAAAAAGTTAGTCATGGCTTTTACCGGCATCTTTCTTATTATTTTCCTGATCGTACATGCTTCTGCCAATGCCTGTATTTTTGTGCCTGATCATGGCGCCACTTTCAATAAGGTAGCCCATTTCCTGGGTACCAACTGGATAATGCATCTGCTGGAAGTGGGTTTATTTGTGGGGTTTATCCTGCATATAGTGCAGGGCATTACGATAACCATTCAGAACAAGAAAAAGCGTCCCGTGAAATATTCCATGGTGCGCCGTCCGGACACGCATTGGTACTCAAGCGCCATGGGCCTGCTGGGTATTATCATCCTGATTTTTCTTATTATCCATTTAAGCCAGTTCTGGGTGCATACCCGCTTTGCAGGGGTTTTTGGCGGCGTGGGTGATATCACTTATGATAACGGCATGTATGTAAATAAGCCGGTAGATAATTTGTTTGGACAAATGGAATTGGTATTCAGTCATGCATGGGTGGTTATTGTATATCTGATCGCATTGTTAGCGCTTGGATTTCATCTGGCACATGGCTTTCAAAGCGCCTTTCGCACCTTGGGAATGACCTCTTCCCGTTACATCCCTGTCATTCGCGGAATAGGATATGCTTATTCCATTATCATTCCGCTTGCTTTTGCCTGCATGCCGGTACTGATGTATTTCGGTGTGGTCCATTCCTGAACATAAATCTTTATTTGAAAATAACTTTAGCATCAATACACATGGAGTTAAATGCAAAAATACCCGAAGGACCTTTAGCTGAGAAGTGGACTTATTATAAAGGACATTCTAAGCTGGTAAATCCAAGTAACAAGCGAAATCTGGAGATCATTGTGGTAGGCACAGGATTGGCAGGCGCTTCTGCTTCCGCATCCCTGGCGGAATTAGGATACCAGGTAAAAACCTTCTGTTTCCAAGACAGCCCTCGCCGGGCGCACAGCATTGCAGCGCAGGGAGGCATCAATGCTGCGAAGAATTATCAGAATGACGGCGACTCTGTTTTCCGCTTGTTTTATGATACCATAAAAGGAGGCGACTATCGTTCGAGAGAAGCTAATACGTACCGTTTGGCAGAGGTCAGCGGCAATATTATTGACCAATGTGTGGCGCAAGGCGTGCCTTTTGCCCGTGAATATGGCGGATTATTAGCCAACCGGTCTTTCGGTGGCGTTCAGGTACAACGTACTTTTTATGCTGCCGGGCAAACCGGGCAACAGCTTTTGTTAGGCGCCTATTCTGCCTTAGAGCGGCAGGTGGCTCTGGGAAAAGTGACGATGTATTCCCGTCATGAAATGCTGGATCTGGTCATCATTGACGGAAAAGCAAGAGGTATCATTGCAAGAAATTTAGTTACGGGGAAATTAGAACGTCATTTCGGCCATGCGGTAGTGCTGGCAAGCGGCGGTTATGGCAATGTATTTTATCTCTCTACCAATGCGATGGGCTCTAATGTAACGGCTTCCTGGAAGGCGCATAAGAGAGGCGCTTATTTTGCCAATCCCTGCTATACACAAATTCATCCGACCTGTATTCCTATTTCAGGCGATCATCAAAGCAAATTGACCCTGATGTCCGAATCTTTACGTAATGACGGAAGAATATGGGTCCCGAAACAAAAGGGAGATTCCAGAAAACCTAACGATATTCCACAGGAAGAACGCGATTATTACCTGGAAAGAAGGTATCCGGCATTTGGAAATTTAGTCCCTCGCGATGTGGCTTCCCGCGGCGCCAAAGAACGTTGTGATGCGGGTTACGGTGTAGGCGCTTCCAAACAAGCTGTGTATCTTGATTTTGCATCCGCGATTCAACGGTACGGGAAAGCAGCCGCGCACAAAGCGCAAATGCATGATGCAGATGCGGATACTATCACACGTTTAGGTAAGCAGGTTATTGCCGAAAAGTACGGGAATCTTTTTGAAATGTATGAAAAGATAACCGGTGAAAATCCTTATGAAGTACCGATGCGTATCTATCCTGCCATACATTATACTATGGGCGGCTTATGGGTGGATTATGAACTAATGACCACCATTCAGGGATTGTATGCTGTGGGAGAATGTAATTTTTCCGATCACGGCGCTAACCGTTTAGGTGCATCTGCCCTGATGCAGGGATTAGCAGATGGATATTTTGTGATTCCTTACACTATTGCAAATTATCTGTCAGGCGAAATACGTACGCAATCAATTCCAACAGATCATCCGGCTTTTGCGGAAGCAGAAAAGAATGTGCAAGACAGGTTGGATAAATTAATGAGCATACAGGGAACACATTCTGTGGATTATTATCACAAGGCACTTGGCAAAATAATGTGGAACAAATGTGGTATGTCAAGGAATGCACAGGGATTGAAAGAGGCTATTCAGGAAGTGCGTGCATTACGGGAAGAATTCTGGAAAGATGTACGTATTCCGGGAGCGCAAAATGAATTGAATCCGGAATTAGAAAAAGCAGGACGGGTAGCAGATTTTTTAGAATTAGGAGAATTACTGGCAACCGATGCCTTACAACGAGAAGAAAGTTGCGGCGCTCACTATCGTGAAGAATCTGTGACGGATGAAGGCGAAGCCAAACGTGATGACAGCCGATTTTGTTATGTCAGCGCATGGGAAAATAAAGAAGGGAATAATTTTGAATTACATAAAGAACCGTTGGAATTTGAATTAGTGCATTTGACACAGAGGAGTTATAAATAGCCGAAAGCTATTATCAGACAAAGAGTTTGACTATATTCGTAATGAATTGGAGGCTTTACCTAAAGAAATAAATACGTTAATCAAATATACCAATATCAAATTAGCTATATAACCATATAACCATTTAACCATAGAACAATACAGCCATAAAGCAATATAATCATGAATCTAACACTCAAAATCTGGAGGCAAAGGAATAGTCAGGATAAGGGGCATTTTGAAACTTATCCCGTCAGTGATATTTCGGAAGATATGTCTTTCCTGGAAATGTTTGATGTGCTGAATGAGCGACTTATTACCGAAGGAAAAGACCCTATTGCATTTGACAATGACTGCAGGGAAGGCATTTGCGGTATGTGTTCCATGTATATCAATGGCAGGCCTCACGGACCCTTACATGGTACAACAACCTGCCAGCTCCACATGCGCCATTTTCACGAGGGCGAAACAATCGTGGTGGAGCCCTGGCGCGCCCAGCCGTTTCCTGTAATTAAAGATTTAGTTGTGGATCGAAGTTCCTTCGACCGCATTATTGAAGCGGGAGGATACATTTCCGTGAACACCGGTAATGCAGTGGATGCCAATGCGATCCCTGTTGAAAAAGATAAAGCAGACCTGGCTTTTACAGCCGCCACCTGTATCGGTTGCGGGGCCTGTGTGGCAGCCTGCCCCAATACTTCAGCCATGTTATTTGTCAGCGCCAAGATTTCGCAGCTTGCTCAATTACCGCAGGGAAATCCGGAAAGAAAAACGCGGGTAGTCAACATGATACATCAAATGGATGAGGAGGGTTTCGGAAGTTGTTCCAATATCGGAGAATGCGAGCAAGCATGCCCGAAAGAGATTTCCATCACCCATATTGCACGCGCTAACCATGAATTTCTGAGAGCCACTTTTGCCGCAGGAAACAAAAACGTGAAGGTCGAACATTCGTAGTGCAAGAGTCGGAGGATGGTTGCATCTCTGCTATCGGCATCTCTGCTCGATTTTGAAAAAGCCATTATCAGTAAAAAGGATTGAAAGCCTATCTGAGTGGGTTATTTTTTCCGGGTACCAAGGCAGGAACAGGTTTATAGACATGCCTGAAAAGTTCTATCGCATGTTTGATGTCTTCTAATAACATATAATCCGTAGCATTTCTCACAAAAAGATAAGGCGGGTTATACCATAACATGAAAGCGTTTAAGGAATCGCTCTTCAATCCGAACAACTCCTCGATTTGCCCCGGACGTACACGCGATTCTATATACATTCTTTCTTCATATTGCTGATAATCTTTCTGAAACCGCCAAAGTCTTTTCTGGCGGCCACTTAGCGCATCATATAAAGCAGAGATAGGATGCTCCACTGCATTCAGCCCTCTTACTTTTTGTTGGTCCAGTTCAGGAGCAAACCAATATCGCCGCTGAGCTGAGTCGTAAGAATAATCAGGACGATGTCCAATGATCTCCACAGGCGCTATGCTGTATTTATTTTTGTGCAGCGCTATATCCAGCTTTTGCCTTAAGAACAGAGAATTGATGATAGATGTGTCGGAAAAATAACCCAAATAGGAGAAAACAATGTTATTGTTATTGAAAGCATTGATCTTGTAAAAGCCTGCGCTGTCTGTTTGAGTACCGTGACCCGTATTAATATCCACCACGGTGGCACGCAACAAAGGCTCATGGGTATCCGCATCGTAAACGCGTCCGATGATGCTCACTTTCCGTTCTTGTTGAGCAGATACCTGTTGGCTGATAACCAGCAGGAGAAATGTAACAATGCTTAGCCAATACTTCATGTTTGGAAGCTCAAACGTACTATAATAGAATGAGGCTGTAAAGTTCCCTCCTTTTTTTCACAAAATTTTAGTAAACCGGGTGTATATTGATTATATTTGTTGATGGTTCCTGAATAGCCTTAAATAAGATGTATCATGTTTAAACGAATAGTTGTTACCTTCTTTTTTCTTAGCTTAATCCTGATTCCTTACCACAATACTTACAGTTGGGGAGTATGGGGACATCAGCATATAAACCGTGCTGCCGTATTTGCCCTTCCTATGCCTATGCGGACATTCTTCTTTGATCACATTGATTTCATTACCATTGAAGCGTCCATTCCGGATGTGCGCAAATATGGATTCAATGATCGAAATGAAGCGCCGAGACATTTCATTGATCTGGAAGCCTATGGTGATCATCCGTTCGATGTTCTTCCGGAAACATGGGATTCTGCCAAAGCAAAATATGGAACTAAAGGATTAGATAAAAATGGTATTCTTCCCTGGTATATTCCGGACATGTTGAATAAATTGACCGAAGCATTCCGGGATCAGGATAAAGTAAGGATCCTTTTTTTTGCTGCAGATCTTGCCCATTATATTGGTGATGCGTATGTACCACTGCATACATCGCTTAATTATGACGGACAACTTACCGGACAAAAAGGAGTGCATGCGTTGTGGGAATCTTTAATCCCTGAATTGTTCGGAAAGGATTACAACCTGCATACTGCTCCTGCTGCTTACATTCAAAACCCGGTGAAAGAAACCTGGAGGATTATTCATGAAAGCCATGATTTGGTACAAACCGTTTTAAGCACGGACAAAAAATTATTGGACACCTGGCCCGAAGATTCCATTTACGAAACAGACAGCAACGGAAAAATTGTCAAAAATAAATATCATGAAGCACGCTTCACTGATAATTTTGCAAAAGCCTATAGCGAAGAATTACACGGCATGGAAGAGCATCAAATGCAATTAGCCATTCAATCCGTGGCTGATTATTGGTACACAGCCTGGGTAGATGCAGGGAAACCCGATCTCAGTCAATTAGATGACAGCTATACGAATAAAGTCCACCGAAAAGCATTGAAATACCAATACCACTTATGGCAGACAAAAGGCAAGCTGATCGGGATAAAACCGGAAATGGAATACTAATATTTTTGGATGGGATCAACCATTCCAATCCCAAAATTTTTCATACCCTTTAGCGGGCTCCCATTTGCTTTTCGGTTCAAAATAATGCCATAATAAAGCAGATACGTTACGTGCAAATTGCCAGGCCTCATTATCGGGTTTCCACCGTTGGTCTTTGTTATTTTTGGTTGCCACATAAAAAACATAATCACCATGCGGAGCATTGACCATGACTAATTCTGAACGGGAAGCATCCACCATGCCTTGCTTGGAAGCTGTCTGCACATAAGGCGGTATTTGGGAAAGTGCATAATCATCCCAAAATATGTGTGTCATATCCCGGTACATTCTTTCACAGGCAGCAGGAGTAATTATCTTATTTTCTCTGATCAGGCAAAGTAAATGTGCCATTTCGCGAGGAGTTGTTTGTCCCCATCCGTACATATCGTCAGCTTTTTCTCTGCCGGGGGTTTGAGAATTTACACGGGTAAATTGAAAACCGCGATCTGCCAGCCAGGAGTTAATGGCTGCCCCTCCTCCTGCCAATGCCTGGCACCAGTGGGCCGCCGTGTTATCGCTATGCGAAATCATTAAAGTAACGGCTACGCTTACATTCGTTTTTGTGCTGTCTTTAAAATATTGCATAATACCGGAACCTCCGTGAGCCAGGGAATCATGGTATAATAAAGGTTGATGATAATTCAGCTCACCTTCCTGGATCTTTTTAAAGATACCAACCAAAATCGGTACTTTAATAATGCTGGCCGTCGGGAAAAGAGTGTCTGCATTTATCGCAGCCTCACGGTGTGTTTTTAAATCATAGACATACACTCCTGCTGTACCACGAAAATTATTTACTAACTTTTGGAGTTCCATGGTTAGCTTTTTATCCGTTTTGCCCCAGGCTGCATCGGGATTTTGTTGTGCAAAAGCTGTATTTGCTAAAAGTAAAAAAAGGATACCACAAACTATACGGTAAGTAATGGTTGGTGTCATTGGGTTTTTTTTATAAAAAGGTCATGCTGATTGTTTTTCATAAAACACCTTCCCCACCCTGCGAATATGTTCCAATAAATCAGGATTGGATATCTTATGAATTTGAGACAGGTCAATTTTATAAGGAAGTAACAAGTCATCCAGCTCATTTTCAAGACGCATTTGTTGTGAAAAAGTCAGGTCGCCTTCAATGGTCAGATCAATATCAGAACCGGGCTTATAATTTCCCTTCGCTCTTGAACCATAAATCACCACACGATTAATATTTCCAAACTGGCTGAACAAGGAATTGACAGCATGAATGTCCTTTTCTTTTAAACCGAATTTCATGAGAGATCTTCTTTTAATTGGTTCATTTTATTTTTAAAAGAAACGAATTGTTCGAAATAATCTTCTACAATTTTATTTCTGACCTCATCAGCCGTAGATTCATTATAAGTATGAGAGGATTGATTACGGCTTCTGATCATTTCCATCCAAATTTCTCCATTTGTGATCAATCCTCTTTGAAACGCTTCTCTTATTGCATCTCTCGAACCCGTAATTACAGATTTTCCACCCTGATAATCAAAATAGTCCTTCATTACATTCCATGCCAATTCATGCGTGAACTCAAAAGCCTGAATAATTCCCTGCTCTTCCAATGGGCTGAGATCACGCTGTTTATTCAATTCTACGGCATCTTTTAATTGGGACAAAGCCTTTTCAAAGCTTTGTAATCTCTGTATCCAACGAATATCCATTTCTTCCATACCTGAAAAACATTTTAAATGATCAATCCCTCCAGGTTTCTTAATCCTAATTTTTTAGATGAAATAAATCCTTCACCATACTCCACTCCTATCATGGAGCCCCACATGGCGTTCCGTTGTATAACGCCATCAAAAAACTTAGGAGTGGAAATAAAAGTCTGCACAGGATCATCCGGAGAGGCCAGGAACTGGGATTTAAAGCAACGGATGGCATTTTTCTTTTCTTCAATCACCCCGCTGATGTCAACAATAAATTCAGGATCAATATAATGAGATTGAATGAAATAAAAAACTTGTTTAGGTCGCCATGCACTTTGACCTTCACCGTTCCATGTAGTTTCTATTTTAGTCAATCCGGAAAGAAAGCAACTGTCATACACTAATTTGGAGGCCCGTCCATGATCGGGGTGCCTGTCGTGGGGAGCGTTGGTGAGCACTATGTCCGGTCTGTATTTTCTGATGGCTTGTATTACCTTTAGTTGATGCGCGGGCTTGTTTTCAAAAAAGCCGTCCGGCAGTCCGAGGTTTTCACGTATATCCAGTTTCATAGACATCGAAGCGGCTTCTGCTTCTTCTTTTCTTGTTTCCGCAGTTCCCCTGGTACCTAATTCACCTTGTGTAAGATCCACTATCCCAATCTTCTTTCCTTTTTTTGCTTCTTTGATCATGACACCGGAGCAGCCTAATTCTATGTCGTCGGGATGAGCAGCAATAGCAAGAATGTCTAATTTCAGTTGTTCCATTAATTGTATTTTCTGTAATATCTGGAGTAATAAAGAGCATCATAATAATAAGGGTTACTTTCTAATTGTTGTACTATAGATTCTATGTCCGCATCTTCCTCTTTATTATAGCCCGTTTTCAGATTGCTTCCGAAGACAAAAGCCACTGTTTGCCAAATCCTTGCATTGAATCCG
Source organism: Chitinophagaceae bacterium (assembly GCA_004322015.1). GTDB lineage: Bacteria > Bacteroidota > Bacteroidia > Chitinophagales > Chitinophagaceae > FW021-bin31. Next base: position 25,472 of record SCQT01000194.1, on the reverse strand, counting down.
CCTTTCATTTCCTTAATAATATCATAACAATCTGTTCCCGTTTCCCTGTAAATTAATTTAATTAAAACTTTTCCCTGGTAGATGGAAAGGTCTTCTATGCCGGGACCGAATTCCTGCTTTAGCTCCTGCTCTTTGGTTTTAATATATTCTTTTCTTTCCCTCCTGGAATAATGGGCAGAATCTATATGACCATCCACCTGGTTCAACACGCCTGCCGCAATTCGTGCATAAGGATAAGTGGCATATACTGCGTTGACTAATCTGTTCCATTCTCTCACTCTCTTTTGCAAACGAGGGGGGGCATCTGCGTACACATCCACTTCGGGAAGCACTGCCCAGATCAGGGTATCCTTTCCCTGCACGATGGTGAAATAGATTTGACTGCTATCCGGATGCATAGCCGGCGTTTGTGCATTTGCCAGGGTAAAAACGCCGCATATCAAAAGCACCGGAATGGTCACATGGCGTTCCAGAAATTTCATAAACTGCAATTGACCGGTTTTAACCGCTCACCAATGTGTAAAGATACGAAGATAAAGCTTGGGAAGGATAAAATTTATTGGTCTCCCAACGGATAGCCCTTGTCTATCCAGTCCGCTTTCAGATTATGTGATAAGTTCAACAGCCTCGGATTCCTGAAGCCAAGACTTAAGAGGGTCTTAAACGCCGGCCTGATATTGGGACATTTGGTAAAGGGGCAGCATCCGCAGTAAATAACTATTTCCTTAGTTTTAGGAATATCTTTCAGAATAGCTTTCAGGTTTTTTATGCCATCGGCATGTTCTGCCGGCCCCGTAACCTGTGCATCTCTGATAACTCCTGCCGGCCCTACATCAATAATAACAGGCCGTTGATTCTCAGGTAAATTTAGCTGACCTGCAAGCACCGAAGGTTCCAATAGTTGCTTTTTAGTCCAAGGGTCTTTCTGCTGGCCAAAGCAGGAAACGGCTGTACACATGGTGAGACATATAATAACTCCTGCTGATTTGAAATAATTAAACTGGAACTTTTTCATGTTGTGATGTGGAAGGTTGTTTTAAAAGCTTTCTGATCTGAAATATCCTTTTTCTTATACTGATCACAAACCCTATTACCATAATGATGGTTCCAAGCCATAGTAAATTGACAAAAGGGAATACATAGGCTTTCATGACTATATAATCGTTTGCCACTCCGGATTGTTTAACCAGCAATCGTATTTTTTTCTGTTCGGGAAGAATCTTATCGAACTGAATAAAGAGCGCCAGGTTCCGCACAGTATCAGCCACGTTGTATTGGTACAAAGAGTCCCTGAGATAATAAATGGGCATGGCATCAAAAACGTTTCCGATGTTATTATGAACCTCCAGTTGAGCGCCCACTGCCAAATCACCCGGCCGGGGCTGATAATTGGGTGATACCGGATGCGTCACGATTTTATCCAGCCGCATATACCCGTCAGAAAAGAAAACAGTATCTCCCGGCTGCAATTCATAAGGTTTATACTGGGCTGTGTCTTTCATTTTGGAAGGATCAAACACGGAGGTCACATAGGTGAACACATCATGGTTCCAATAATGTTTTGAGTCGGGATTGGCAATTAATCCCTCCTCTCCCTGGGGGTTTACAAAGGCGTCGGGATACATGTTAAAATGCTGAACTATTTTGCCTTCTTTGTTCTTTTCAACATAGTTGACTTTATAGTAAGTCTTAGGGTCATGCAGTGCGGTAGAATCGCCTAAATAGGTAACCGTATATTTGCCCATAGCCATGGGAGTATTACGCGGCAGAAACACATTTTCTTCGGGATGCTTGGCTTCCGCACTGCCTTGTGGAAAATAATTATTTCCAATCAGCCCCAGCGTATCATGAGAAATAGCCGTTTGTTTGGAAGTGGAGATCACAATACCCAGCAACATCAGTCCGAAGCCGAAATGAGCCACGGAAGCTCCCGCATTCTTCATTTTCCCCTTTAATTCGGTGATCATATAGCCGGCGTTGGCAACTAAAGCATATACGCTGGCATAGATCAAAATATAAATAGCCGCCAGAAAACCTACACCATGATCCCAGTAATTAATATTTCCAAAAACAGCAATGGCAGTACCTATGATCAGGGTGACCAGGGTGGGCTTCCATATCTTCTTCCAAAACATTTTGGGATCTGTATTACGGTATTTCAGATACTGTATCATGGCAGTACCTAATCCCAGGGTTATTCCTACAAAAATTTCAATTTTATTATAGTGAAATTTCTGATCTACAGGCGGCGCCATGTTTAAGTGAAATAATTTATTCCATACCGGAATAGAAGCGCCGAAAAGAGCATAAATCCCTGCCAAGAAAAGAATTAAGGCGCCAATGAACATCCAGAATTCACGGGTATCCATTCCTTCTTCCTTTTTAACTTCAGGGATCTTTTTGTAGTTCCAAATGAACAGGGCAAAAGCCACAATCAAAAAGACAAACAGGAAGACCAGCAATTGTCCGCTTAGTCCCAAGTTGGTAAAAGCATGAACGGAGGTGTCTCCCAGTATGCCGCTCCTTGTAAGAAAAGTAGCGTATAAAACCAGTATAAATGCGGTAATAAAAAAGAAGAAGGTAGAGCGAAGTGAATGTCCTGTATGCTTATAAGCCATCAGGGTATGGATACCTCCGATAATTAACAACCAGGGGACCATGGCTCCGATTTCCACCGGATCCCATGCCCAGAAACCTCCGAAAGAAAGCGTTTCATAAGCCCAGGCGCCGCCCATAATCACACCGGTTCCCAATACAGCTCCTGAAAAAAGCGCCCAGGGTAATGCCGGCTGAAGCCATTCCTTATACCGTTTTGTCCATAATCCCGATACCGCATAGCTGAAAGGTATAATGGTGGAGGCAAATCCGCAGAACAATATCGGAGGATGGATGACCATCCAGTAATTTTGTAAAAGAGGATTTAATCCCCGTCCGTCCGTAATAAAGCTCAGATAATTCGCATTTTGGAAAACAGGCATGGAAGGATTTGCCTGGCGGAAAAGAATAAAGGGGCTGCTGCCGACTTTATAGCCGAAGATATAAATTCCGAGCAACATAGAAGCCAGGCAAAGCTGAGCAAAAGACATGACAGTCATTACCGGAGCCTCCCATCCTATTCCGTTACCTGCCAACTTCCTGTCCTGACGCGCAGAAGAATACATCAGCACCGCACCCAAAATGCAATCCCATAAGCTCCATAAAAGAAAGCTACCCTCCTGGCCGTTCCAGATGCTTGAAAAGAGGAATTCTGTGGACAGATCTTTACTGGTGTATTCCCATACGTACTGGTATTCAAAATAATGGTGAAAAAGTATCCAGCAGAGTAGGATAAAGATGCCGAAGGTTGCGAAAAACTGTACAAAGAACGAGCCTCTTCCGAGCCTTCGCCAGGATTGCCTGTTGGTCTGAACTTTGGAAACAGTGGCAATGAAATAGGAAACGGTGGCTACAATAGAGGCTGTAAAGGCAAGTATAATTAAGAAGTGGCCTAATTCTCCCGGGAAAAGATGCTCTCCGATATAATTTATCTTCATCACGTTTTTTTAAACACGTTACACCAGCGAAAAAACTTACATTTTAGATTCGATTTCCTTGTTCATTTGTGCCTGGTTGGGAACATATTTGGAGGGGCACTTCATCAATATCTGTGAACATTGAAAAACATTATTGGCACCCATGCTGCCGGTAAGTACAATTTGTTCAGATTTCTCAAAGTCGGTGGGTTCGGTTCCATGGTAAACCACCTGGCGGATATTTCCCTTTTTATCTTTCACGTAAAAGCTGAAATAATTGGCATTTTTTGCCGGATCATACACCATGGGCTGGCTCTTATCCAACTGTCCAATGACATGATATTCTTTTCCCGGACGTCTTGATGCGGTGGAAAAAGTTTCATAAGTGCTGAAATCGCCTACCATGCCAATGATCACAGCAATGGACACTGCGATAACTATTAAAATGATGATATTAGATTTTTTCATCTGAGGGGAATTTATATTAACTCGCAAAGTTAATGCAAAAAGGAGTATATATCTGTCTTTATATGTTAAAAATACATAAAAGGTAAAAGAAGTGCGTTTTGGGATTCTAACGTTTACGCTGTACTCTCACGCTTTCCCCTGATGAAATGAGAACTTAACCAAAACAAATGTTTAAAAGGATGCTCATATCGTTACTTTGTCCCCGAATGGACAAATTTATTTATGGAAAAAGATATACATACTGGTACACACCGAGCCTCCCCCGAAGAAATTTTAAAAGAAAAGATTTTATCAGCCAGGAAGAAGCCTGTTCCTTCAGAAGAAGAAAAGGAAGAATCGCATCCCGGATTATCTGCCGATGAATCATGGTTTGAAAGAAATGGGCCGGTAGAAAAAGAGGATGAATTTCATTCAGTGCCGTCTTCCGATAAAACGTGGTTTGAAAGAAATGAGTACGTAGTCGTTGGTACTATCGTGCTGATTGTTGTAATAGCCGGTTGTATCATACTGAATGCTTTAGGGGACTAACAGGTCACTCTAAAAATTCCGCGGACTTTAATTTCAAATTGAGAGAGTCTATCTCCAGGGATCTCTCAAAGCTATCCCTATATTAGAGAACCTCTGCTGACCCATTTCGGTAATTTTTAAATACTTTTCGTTTATACCTTAAAGTTACTGACTTTCCCTGAGTTTTCAGAGATTCCCATTACAAAATTCACATCCATGTCATTTTCTCGAGCGTATTAAATTTGAATAGATTTTAAACCTCCATCATCAGCCTGTTTTTTGAAGAACAAAATCAAAGACAGCGCTTGGAGAACTATTGTTCATAATTCTTTTCAATTGTTGAATTGAAAGACTCCCTTTTTTAGTCGCATTAAAAACCCTACCTCCATTTCCTCCCTTGAAAATGCGCTCAAAATCCGTATCTTTGTCCGCTATTTAATCATTCCATAAAATTTAATTAAGCAACAATTAAAAATGGCAGAAAATCAGGAAGACAGCCTGCAGCAGGAAGGCAGAATTATCCAGATCAATATTGAAGAAGAGATGAAAACGGCCTACATTGACTATTCCATGTCAGTGATTGTCGGCCGCGCCCTTCCGGATGTAAGAGATGGCTTAAAACCTGTGCATCGCAGGGTACTTTTTGCGATGTCGGAATTAGGACTTACCCATAACAAACCCACCAAGAAATCCGCCCGTATTGTCGGAGAGGTGCTGGGTAAATATCATCCGCATGGTGATAAAGCGGTATATGACGCGATGGTGCGGATGGCGCAGCCCTGGAGCATGCGCTATACCTTAGTGGACGGACAGGGAAACTTCGGCGCCCAGGACGGAGACGGTCCCGCTGCTATGCGTTATACGGAGGCTAGGTTACAGGACCTGGCTGAAAACATGCTGGCGGACATTGACAAGGATACCGTTGACTTTCAAAATAATTTTGACGATTCATTACAGGAACCCACGGTATTGCCCACACGTATTCCTCAGTTGCTTGTGAATGGTTCTTCGGGAATTGCTGTAGGAATGGCTACCAATATGGTGCCGCATAATCTTTCCGAAGTAGTGGACGGCTGCATTGCTTATATTGATAAGCGTGATATTACGATTGATGAGCTGATGAAATATGTGAAGGCGCCTGATTTCCCCACACATGGAATTATTTATGGCATGGAAGGTGTGAAGCAGGCCATGCATACCGGCCGGGGCAGAGTCGTCCTGAGAGGAAGAGTGGAAGTAGAAACTTCCCACAACGGAAAGGATAAGATCATTATCACGGAGGTGCCTTACCAGGTAAGCCGCGATGCTTTGGCAGAAAAGATCGGACAATTGGTGCATAACAAAATTATTGATGGGATCACCAACGTGGCCAATGAATCGAATAAGGACGGTACCCGCATCACCATTGAATTACGCCGTGATGCCATGCCGCAGGTCATCATTAACCAATTATATAAGTACAGTGAGCTGCAGACTTCCTTTGGCATCAATAATGTAGCCTTAGTGAAAGGCCGGCCCCTGACCCTGAATCTAAAGCAACTGATCGTTGAGTTCATCGAATTCCGGCATGAAGTCGTGGTTAGGCGAACCAGACATGAACTGGGGGAAGCTGAAAAGCGCGCGCACATATTAGAAGGCTTTCTGGTGGCTTTGGATCATTTGGATGAAGTGATCACACTGATACGGAATTCTAAAACACCTGATGATGCCAAGAACGGATTAATGACCACTTTCGGATTATCGGAAATTCAGTCCAAAGCCATTCTCGAATTGCGTTTGCAACGTCTTACCGGCATGGAGCGCGATAAGATCAGGGAAGAATTTGTGGAAGTGAGCAAACTGATAGAGCATCTGAAAGAAATTCTTGCCAATGAAGGCATGCGGATGCAGATCATCAAAGATGAATTATTGGAAATCAAGAAAAAATTCGGTGACGAACGCAGGACGGAAATTCAATATCGTGCGGATGAGATGAGTATTGAGGATATCATTGCCGAGGAAGATATTGTGATCACCATTTCTCATCTCGGTTATATCAAACGTACTTCTGCTGAAGATTATCGTCAGCAAAAGCGCGGCGGACGCGGGGCGATTGGCGGAAAAACTAGAGAAGAAGATTTTATAGAGAATTTGTTCATATCCTCCACACACCATACATTATTATTCTTTACTGACAAAGGCAGATGCTATTGGATAAAAGCTTATGAGATACCTGACGGTGAAAAGCAAAGTAAAGGGCGCGCTATTCAGAATCTGTTGAACCTGCCTGCTGATGATAATATCCGTGCCATTATTGATGTACGCGATCTCAATAATACTGATTTTATTAATAGTCACTATATCCTTTTAGCCACCAAAAAAGGGATTATTAAGAAAACATCTCTGGAAGAATTTTCCCGTCCGAGGCAGAATGGCGTTAACGCCATCACGATCAATGAAGGAGATCAATTATTGGAAGCCAGGCTCACGGATGGAAATTGTTTTGTCATGATGGCTGTAAGATCGGGAAGAGCCATTCGTTTTCATGAAGAAGCTGTCAGACCCACGGGCAGAGGCGCCATCGGCGTCAGGGGGATAGAAGTGGATGCGGAGAATGATGAAGTGGTTGGTATGATTTGTGTAGAAAAAGATGGAGAGATCACTCAAAAAACGATTTTAGTGGTTTCAGAAAAAGGGTTCGGCAAGAGAACGGACGTGGGTGATTATCGCATTACACACCGGGGAGGAAAAGGTGTAAAAACCATTCATATTACCGAAAAGACAGGCGCCTTAGTAGCTATGCTCGATGTGGTGGAAGCGGACGACCTGATGATTATTTGTAAATCGGGTATCATTATCCGGATGGCGGTGGCAGATGTCAGGGAAGCCGGCAGAGCCACGCAAGGCGTGCGATTGATCAGGATGAATGACGAAGACGATATTGCGGCAGTGGCACGCATTAAAGAGGATGATAACCATGTGGAATCAGACAGTGAAGACAATAATGGAAATTCTCCTTTGGAAGAATAATTGGAAAATTTTACATTTACTGAAAAAATAAAAATAAATATGCAACTTAAAACAATTCTTGTTTCACTCCTTGTGACATCTGCTGCCTTCTCTGTATCCCAGGCACAAACAAAAAATGTGAATCGGGCTAAAGATAAGCTTCAAAGCGGCAATTTAGATGAAGCCAAAGACCTGATCAACGAGGCTGCCGTTGATTCTAAAACTGCTGATAAGGCAGAAACATGGTATATAAAAGGGCAGGTGTATGATGCGCTTGCAAAAAAGGACAGCGCGTCCCCTGCAGGATTGTTGTATCTGGATACCGCCTACACCGCTTATACCAAATGCATGTCCATTGATCCTAAGTACCCTCAAATGTTACTGACGAGTTACAGGCCCGTCAGCAATATGTATGTCACTTATTGGCAGGCTGCTGCTAATGCATTCAACAACAAAGATTATAAGAATGCTTTTGAAGATTTTAAGAACGTAAAAAAGGTCAATGATTATTTATACGGTTTGAGTATGGGCATGGGAAGTAAGTTAGATACGATGGCTATTTTAAATATCGGTAATGCTGCTTTCAATATGGGAGAAAAGGATTCGGCTGCTTATTATTACCAGCAGTTGGCTGATATCAAATATACGGGACAGTCATTTATTTACAAAGTTTTATTAAGCCAATACCGTGACAAAAATGATGAAAAATATTTGGCAGTATTAGATGAAGCAAAAGCTTTATTCCCCAGTGATAAAGATTTTGCAGATGAAGAGATCAGCTATTATAATGAGAAGCATGACATGAACAAGCTGGTTCAAAAGCTTCAGGATGAAGTTGCCAAGGATCCTAATGATTATAATGCCGTATTGAATTTGGCCATCACCTATGACAACATAGCCAATCCCAAAAACGACAGCGGACAGCTCAGCACACCGCCTGCCAACCATGATGAATTATTTCAGAAAGCGGTAGATACCTATAAAAAGGCCATTGCTATGAAACCCGATGGCTATGCTGCCAACTTTAATCTGGGTCTGATGTATTATAATGCGGCCGCCCAGATAGGGAAAGAAATGGGACAGTTAGGATCTTCTACGGCCGAACAGACAAAACAAAATGTTCTCGCAAAGCAACAGGATACCATTTTGAATCAGGCAACACCTTATTTGGAAAAAGCTTATCAGATACTGGATGCGAAAAGCCACTTAGATCCCAATGAAATAGTGGCTTATAAAAACGCCATTATCGGTCTGGAAGGTGTGTATGCGCGACAGAATGAAATGGATAAATATAATGAGCTAAAGAAAAAGTTAGCTGACGCCGATAGTAAGGCTCAACAGTGAAATTTCGCTTTGTTCGGAAGTGAAAACATATAACGGAAAAATAAGACTCGGTTTCTTTTTTTCGGCATAATTGACAGAAATAGTTGGTAAAATCTTCCGGAATACAGTCCAGGCAAGATTTGTGAGAAAGTTTAGTGAAATTGGTTTCACTAAACTTTTTTATTTACGGGGAAAACTAAACAAAGAGCTGCCGGGCATGCGGCAGTTTGAAGGTCGTCCGATGGGGAAAACAAACCGGCGATCAAAGATACAAATGTAAAATTGTGGTATTTTCTTCACGAATAATGACCCCGGACAACGGCAGGAAAACTGTTCTATTTGGTTCAAAAAATGGGTTTTAGAAAGACAGACGTTAAAGACCTTAAGTCGGGATAGTGGACTTTCTATTCGTGAACCTCAAAGGATATTTTATAATTTTTTTAGACCAGTCTCCCGAAGTAATTATATACGAGCAATGGAATGAATCTATTATTTTACACGAAATAAAGGATACTGTTAGTGTAAGATGTAATAATCTTTATCTAAAGTCCCCATTTTTTCATAGTAATATAATCTTCCTTCGAACATTCCATGGACGTTTGATCCTGATAAGACTCCTGCTCGATTATAAAATAAGACGTATGCCCTATCCTTTTCGCAAGATCAATGATTTCTTTTACTGGTAAGATCCCTTTACCCAATACTGTGCTTTCATAACTATCCCCCATCTCGCCCTGCTTACTCCTGATCAAATCCTTTACGTGCATCATTTTAAATCTGCCGGGATGTTTCTTTAAAACATCTATTGGCTTACCTCCTCCATTATACATATTTCCGATATCCATCTCTTGCACTACCAGATCCGGATCTGTTTTATCCAGGATGATATCATAAAGCAGCTTGCGATCAATATGAGTATCGAATTCAAAGTCATGGTTATGGTATCCAAATTGTAATCCTGATCTTTTACAGAGTTCTCCGCTTTTATTAAATAGTTCCAATAGCTGCATTAGTTTATTGTGATCTGTTCTAATCTCTTCATCCATCCACGGATTAATAAGATGACTCTGGCCTGCAATAACAGCATCTTCAATCGTGTACTTCCACTGATCTGTAAAACTTTTCTTTGATGCATCCCAGTCATTTAGTCCAAATTGTACATGTCCGCTAGGCATCTTTAATCCTGCATCCTCCAATATCTTTTTAAAATCCTTTGGACTATAGCCATAGAATTCCCGGTTTATATAATTGGCATGTTCCACATTTTTATAACCTATTTTGGAGAGTTGTCTTAGTGCACCTATCGGGTCTTTTTGCATATCGTCACGAACGGTATATAGCTGCATCCCCAATATGTCCCTGTTTTGCCTATTGGAAAATGATGAGAGGCCAGTGCCTACGGCCACTCCGGTGAGGGCAAAAGTGCCCATCTTTAAAAAATCTCTCCTGGATGTTCCCATAAATTTAATTTTTTAACAGTATCAATAATCTCTCTCCCGTCTTTTACTATGTAGCCCATTCTTTATCGCCTTTGTGATAGGGAATGCATCCGTCGTAATGTCCAGGTACCGGAAGATAACGCAGCGCTTCGGTTGCACCCGGTTTTGAACTGTAATATCCCAGGACTGTTAATCCTTTCAGGTTGCGATAGAAATCTGAAACACTCTCATCAGATTGACCGGCTGAATCATTTTTGCCGAATACCTTGTTATCCAGATATTTTACTGCTTCTATTTGTTCCCTCGGGGATAGCTTTAAAAAATGGTTACCATACTTTTGTTTGCAAATGCGATCGAAAGCGCTTAATCCTTTATGAAAACTATCCTGGTCATTAACCGGATAACATTGTTGCATCATCATGACTACAAACGCCGGAACTCCTGCGGTGACGGCCCCGGGTATTTTTGTGGACGGTATAATAATATCTGCCATTCGGAATACTGTATCGCGTTCGTCATCGGTAAACTGAATCCCTTTACCTGACTTCATATTACTATGGCAACTGTCTAAAAGAATTCCCATTGCGGAGGCGCTCAGTATTCCTCCTGTTAAGATAGTTAATGACTGGACTGCTTCTCTCCTATTCATGATTTCCGGTTTACGATAAATAAATATTATAAGTTTCCTTTTTTTAATTCTTCGACCGCATGGTTAGCTGCTCTGGCAGTCAGTGCCATAAAGGTGAGAGAAGGATTTTGATTACCCGTCGAAACCATACAGGAGCCATCTGTCACAAATACATTTTTGCAGCTATGGATCTGATTCCACTTATTTAATACGGATGTTTTAGGATCCTTGCCCATCCGTACCCCGCCCACTTCGTGTATGTCCAAACCGGGGTTCTGCCCGGTATCCCTGGTATTTATATTCTTGCAACCCGCCTTTTCCAGTATCTCTGATCCCTGTTCTAAAAAGTCCTTCATCATTTTGACATCGTTATCGTCATAATCCACGGAAATGATCATTTGAGGTATTCCCCACTGATCCTTTTTGTCTTTGCTCAATCTAACGTGGTTATCATGCTTTGGAATAGTTTCTCCCTGCATCCCCATGTATATTCCCCATTCTCCCGGATCGTTGAGACTATTGAGCAAATCTTCTCCTATCCCTTCTGTGTACATTCCACGCCCCCATCCTGCCCGGCCGGCGCCGAAAAATCCCAGGTATCCCCGCAAGAAATCTGTCTCCTGCCTGAATACATTCCTGAAAGAGGGGATGAAGGCCATCGTAGGCCTGCGGCCATAATAATATTTATCCTCAAACCCGTCTATTGAAGCAGAGATATTTCCCCGGTAATTATGAAAAGCTATAAAATGGCCTAATACCCCGCTATCATTTCCCAGTCCATTCGGGAAACGGCCGGAAGTAGAATTTAACAGCAGGATGTTGGAATCCAGGGTGGAGGTGTTTGCAAAAATAACTTTGGCATAATACTCACTGCTGACTTTACTTTGAGCATCTATTACTCTTACTCCGATAGCCTTTTGCTTTTGTTCGTCATACATAATATTTTCTACTACAGAATACGGCCTGAGAGTCATATTGCCTGTCTTCTCTGCCCAGGGTATGGTAGAGGCATTAGCGCTGAAATAACCTCCAAACGGGCATCCTCTCGTACATAAATTCCTTGCCATACATTTAACCCTTCCTTGTTTTTGATAGATTTCCTTCGGAATAGTTATATGTGCACAACGGCCATTAATGACCCGACGATCAGAATAATTCTCTCTGACCTTTTGCTGAATATGTTTTTCTACACAGTTTAGTTCAAAGGGAGGAAGAAATTCACAATCGGGTAGATTCGGAATATGATCATAGTTTCCGCTTATTCCTACAAATTCTTCAACTTTTGAATACCATGGCGCAATATCTTTATAACGAATTGGCCAGTCCACAGCAAAACCATCCCTTGCAGGCGCGTTAAATTCATAATCACTCCAACGCTGTGTAGACCGTCCCCAGACAAGAGACTTGCCACCTACCTGGTAACCGCGTATCCAGTCAAACGGTTTTTCCTGAATATAAGGTTGCTCATTATCCTTTACAAAAAACTGCTTTGTTGCTTCATCAAACGCATAGCATCTGCTTACTATGGGATTCTCCTTTTTCGTCTCTTCGGTCAGCCTTCCCCTATGTTTTAATTCCCATGGGGCCAATGTGGCGGTAGGATAATCCTTTATATGTTCCACCATACGGCCTCTCTCCAATACTAACGTTTTAAGCCCGGCTTCACACAATTCCTTGGCTGCCCAACTGCCCGTCATACCGGCGCCGATAACGATAGCATCGTAGGTGTGATCCTGTGTGCCTTTTCCTGTATTTATCATTACTCTTTCAATTTATGGTTCAGTTCCTTAATCTTCTCAATAATTTTCCCGGTTTTTTTGTCTTTTAGAATGAGCTTAGTATCGCCATAATGAGTTATTTCTTCTTTGATAAGATAATATTCCTCATTATAATCTGTGAAAGCGGTATGTTTCTTTATTTCTTCTTTTCCTCTCCATACAGGGAGGGTTACCGTTTCCCAACACTTGCTTTTAGAAGACCGGTATGCCGCATCTAAAATTGCATTGACCACATAGCCATCGTAAAAAGTTTCCCGGGGTGGTTTGCCTTTTTCCATGCAATCAAACATATCTGCGAACATGTGATTATACCCCAGATCATTCAATTCATCTCCCATTGGAAATAACCATCCGGAATTACTTTCTGCTTTTTCAGCTATATAATCGCCTCCTTTACCTGTGGTGAACATCTCAAAACCTGTTCGTAAAAAATTGTTGATCCAGATGGTGCCTTCCGTGCCCATCACTTCGTCACGTAAATCCAATCCTCCCCGAAAGGTCCAGCTAACTTCAAACTGGCCGATGGCTCCGTTTTCATATTTTATAAGCGCAATGGCATGGTCCTCTGCAAGGATTGGTTTTACCTGCGTATCCGCCCAGCACATTACTTCGATGGGTTTAACATCTTTCCCAATATAGCTACGTGCAATCTCCACACAATGGCAACCTAAATCCAGCATAGCCCCTCCTCCGGCCTGTTCCAAATCCCAAAACCATTCGCTGTGAGGGCCGGGATGTGTCTCGCGCGATTTTGCCCATAAGATTCTTCCTAATGCTCCACTCTGAACACTTTCCAATGCCTTTAAAAACTTAGGTGTGTAACATAAATCTTCCAGGTATCCGTTGAAGATACCGGCTTCTTCCACCGCTTGCATCATGCGCAGCGCCTCCGATGCATTCCTACCTAATGGTTTAGTTGTTATGACTGCTTTTGTTGCCTTCACGCAAGCCATGACGGCTGCTTCGTGTAAATTATTATGGAGAGCAATACAAACTATATCTGCCTCCGGCTGGTTGACAGCTTCTTCCATAGAAGTGGTATAATGAGCCACATGATAATCCTGAGCAAACTTTTTAGCGCTCTCTTCCCGTCTGGAATATACGCTTACAATTGTATCTTTCTTCCTCAGGCCCTGGATAGCAGCGGCATAAAAACGTGCAATGAACCCTGAACCAAGCATAGCGATTTTTCTTCCCATTTATAAAAATACTAATCTTTGTTTAATAGCCGGGGTTCCAGGATAAGTTTTTACATCTTTAACTCCATATACCGCTTTGTCAAAACCGGCTACATTTCCCAATACAATTAAGGGGGAATCTACCTTTGCAGGAATGATATGGCAATCGTTAATACCAAGGATACTCATTGGCTCTAAATCCTTATCAAAGTCATCAGACACGATTATCCCCCTTTCTAAGCGAGCCTCGATGACGGTATCCGAAATAGAAAGTCCAGGTAATTTTACCGGATATTCAATGTAAAGTCTTAAGTTTTTCTTTCGAGCTAATTGTAATAATTCTGGGGCAATTTCATTTTTTATCTTGGGATACCCATTGGCAATAATAAAGATTACGGCAGCATCTGGTGCGGAAGTTATAGCCACTGAGGGCGAGTCGTATCTCTTTACCTTAAAATCATTCCTTATTAGGACTTTATAAAGGTCACTGCTAGCTTTGCCGCAAAAAATCATTTGCGCACTCACTGGAGTACTTAATGAAAAGAATTGAATGAGGCAAAGAAAGCCCCCGATTGCCCATTTCATAAGTATATAATTCATGTTATCCTTTTTTATTGGAACCGTATATCCGACGCATTTTTTCTAAAGCGTTTGCTGTTTTACTACACTAAGTGGCCACTGCGTTTCAACACCCTGTAAACGAATCCATTTTTGGAACGACTCCAGAACACTTTTATTTTCACGAATATTATGCGGATCCATTCCATTCTTTATAGCATAAGCCACTAATAAACCAGACGATTCGCCTATATTCCACTCTATTGGATGCAGGCGATAGCAACCATTGGTAATATGTGTGGTGCCTATATTAATACAACCTGGAAGTATATTACGCATCCGTTGGGGTAACAATGCACCTAAAGGGATTTGGAAAGGTAATGAGCTAATGTCAATATAATTATTCCCTCCCGAAGTGGGATGGAGGTCAATAGAATAATACCCGACGCCCACGCTATCATAAAAGTCGGCGGCATGTTTCCCTTCTCTCCTTCCTGCTACCATTACCCTATTTTCAGCACCTACGTGTTCTTCCAATATGGTAAAGACGGCTTTTATTCTTCGTGATTCGCGGATGTATGGAAACTTAGCAAGACCGTTTTCAGTCCCAAGAATGTCGCCTCTCAGGCGTAATCCCGGCCACCCTTGTCCACCACCCGAACGAGACACCTCTGTTTGCAACCAATAAAACAAGGATAGACTAAGCTGCTCTGTACGTCTAATGGTATTTTTATATTCTTTTTCACTTACCTCCACAAGATTTCCCAAAAGAAAATCATTTTGCGGCCAGTTTACAATTGTTATACCACCAGAATGGGTCCCTGGTTTAAAGTTATCGGGGTCAATAATTTTACGGTAATTCCAAAGGTTCAGAATGTGATCTGTGGGTATTCCGGTCGGATTAAAACCTAATAGCTTGGACTCTAAATTGCGAGGGTTAGAATATTTTAAGTTTAATAAGTGCCCAGACCAGGGAGGTGTAAGTTGAGGTACATAATTTTTCCAGAAATCATATTCTTCCGGTTTATCAGTTACATTATTAGTCCCTTCAATGTAGTCCATTGCCATGCACAGGGTGAAGGCTTGTTGATTAGCTGGATCAGCTTTCTCTGCCGCATGTAATTCATGGGTTTGCTGTCTGGATTCAGTACCGGTAATATATTCAGTACCGGTCAATGGTAATAAATCGCCCAGTTCTGTAGCGTCTATAAAATAGGGCGCGGATAGAACTACTACATTCCCATCTCTGAGATTCTGTACTTTTAATGCCTTCACTTTATCGTTATCTACATCAGCGCTTAATGCCTTATGGTTCAGCAATAAGATCAGTTTTCTTGAACTGAGATAAGGCATCAGCATTTCATATAGTGCCGCGAGTGCGACACGTGGCTCATGGCATAAACGGGAAACAGTACCATTGCCTGGATTGAAATATTTCATGGTACTAGCTGCCTCTGTAAGTGGATAGTACCGTAAATAATATTCCCGGATAGCCGTGCGGAGATCTCGATAGGATTGCGTACAGCCGAAATGTTCAATCCATTGATTTTCATCAGGGCAACTCAATCCCTGTTGAGTTAATTGACCCCCGATCCAATCAGTTTCTTCAGTCATGATTACGGACAGTCCATTTCTCAATTCAGCGAGTGCTGCCGCACACCCCCCTAGCCCTCCACCTGCAATAATTATGTCGGCATGAAACTCTTTCCCGGATAGTTTATGGCTTTGTCGAGATACAATCGTTCCGGCCTTTGAAAAATAAGGGAATGTTCCGGCGACCAAAGCACCACTACCAATCGCCAAAGACTTAATAAGGTTTCTTCGATTCATAAAAGATTCTTTATCTTCAATAATGAGAAATTTAATCTATTCATACGCTTCTTTTCTTTGCAAGTAAAAAATTAGTTTTCTTTTATCCATTCAACAATCATTAATCAGTTGTATTAGTTAAGGACTTATAGGATTGCTTGACTCCAAGCAGCCTTATAAATGCGGTCCCAATGAAAACGACAATGACATTGGCTACTAACGCAGATAAGCCGATATAGACAGTAAGACCGCCCAAAACGCTGAGGCTATGTAACGAACTGCTGAAGCCCTCCTGTATCAACTGATAAGTACCCCAACCAATACCCACGGCCCAGCCGGCGACAACCGCTCGCTTATCAAGCCAGGGTATGAATAAAGCTAGAAATATTGCCGGCAATGCTTGTAACATCCAAGTTCCGCCGGCAAGCTGGAAATTAATCACAAATTTAGCCGGTGAAGTGATGATGAAAAGCAATGCCGCCACCATGACCATAACTGCCACAATCTTGGCAACCGATGTACCTTTCCTTGCGGAGGCTTTCGGCCGGAAAAACTCCTGATAAATATTACGACTGAACAGATTGCCAGCGGCAATCCCCATGATAGAGGCCGGCACCAGAGCGCCAATGGCTATTGCTGCGAAGGCATAACCAACAAATGATGGGGGGAATATGCGCAAGAACAACTCAGGTACGATTCCATTGGCGCCATAGGCGCCGGTAGCTTTAAGCCCGATCGCAATTGCCATATATCCCAGCAGCGCTATTAAGCCCAGGAGAAAGGTATAGATAGGCAATATAGACATATTAGTCTTCACGACTTTCCTGCTCTTCGAACTCATCACAGCAGTAATCGCGTGGGGATAAAGAAACAAAGCCAACGCTGAGCCCAAAAATAGAGATGAATAGGCTGAGTATTGACTGGCTGGCAAAATCAGCTTTGAAGGCGAAATATGAGCAAATAGTGACCCATAGCCACCAAGTTTGATTGGAATATAAATTACTGCCACGATGAATGTAGAGTAGATCAATGTATCTTTGACCAGTGAGATTAGTGCCGGTGCCCTAAGCCCACTTATGTAGGTGAAAATAGCCAAAATAACAAACCCAACTATTAGTGCTCCCTTTGCCGGTACGCCCATATAGGCTAGGACTACTTCAATGCCATACATCTGCAAGGCAGCGTAGGGTATAATGGCTATGATTCCGGTAATCGCCACCAACAATGCCAGAGTACGACTATTGAAACGGTCTTTAACATAATCTGATGGCGTAACGTGACCACGCTCTTTGGCAATCTGCCATAAACGGGGCATAACTAATAGCATCAGAGGATAGACAACAATCGTATATGGCAAAGCAAATAACCCTATCGCGCCTTTACCGAATACCAAAGCTGGAACTGCGATAAGCGTGTAGGCGGTATACAGGTCTCCGCCTATAAGAAACCAAGATACTACAATTCCAAAATTACGTCCGCCCAACCCCCATTCACTCAAATTGTCCGAATCTCCCTTACGCCAACGCCAGGCATAGATACCGATTACTCCGACTATGAGGAATAAAAAAATGAAAACAAATAGTGATTCCCAATGGATCATTTTTATTGTTCTTTTAATCAGTCAATTTAGACACAATCAGGGTGGTCACAATACCACCAAAAATCCACGCAAACTGATACCAAATAAAAAAAGGCACCCCGAACAACATAGGGTATATATGTGCATAAAACGGTGGGTATAAAAGCCCCGCTAATGGCAGAAGCAGTAAGAGGTACCACCATTTCCCGCGGCCGGACTTCCTCATTCGGCTGCTCTCTTGAGAGGTTGAGTGATAAGGGGCATTTGGATCCTGCATTTGTTAAAAATAATTCTCTTTAAATGAAAGCCTGTAGGGTTTCGAATTGAATGGATGTTAATATTTTTAATTTATATTTATTGGATAACATTCCATTCGCATCGAAGCTAAAATCTATTATTGAACTGATAGTATTTGTCCGTCGTCTAATAACAGCTTTCTTAATTTAGGATAATTAATTTCCTGAACTGCCTTACTGCTTTTTGCAGCAAGGGCAGCAGCTGTTCCAGCCGCTTGACCAATCTCCATAAAAACAGGTTCCATTCTGATAGAACTATAGGCTATATGGGAAGCAGATAAACAAACAGGAACTAATAAATTAGTACATTCAGATAACTTGGGGATTATGGTTCCATAAGGAATCAAATAAGGTCCTCCAGGGTAAACTTCAACATCTCCTTCATTTTGAACATCTCCTTCCGGGGTAACATAACGCTGAGTATTGTGGCTATCCATATTATAATATCCAATCGCGATGGGATCGGATGCATCCTTTACACGCTGTATATATTGCTGTGTCATTACAAAATTGCTTATCATCCTCCGCCCCTCGCGTATGTACAATTCGTAAGGCCAATAATTATTAGGCTGAAACTCATCTTTTGGATACCCCCACTTTAACATTTCATCCCTAATGCTCTGTGGAACTCTCGGATCGTGCCCCATAAAATATAACAGTCCTTTTGTGTAGCTTTCATACTTTTGAAGGAGTAATGTCCGTTTTTTATAGTCCGCTTCAATAAAATGATCATTCATTCCTATTAAATCAGTAGAGAAAGCTCCTAAGTTGTTGATATCAGTTTTTCGATTAGGCATGGGACTCCAAATAAAATAATCAAATAATGATCGCTTTTTAGGCTGTGCTTTAAAAAGGCGAACCAACAATTCATATTGGCTGGAATCATATTCGTTAGGTCTTGTAATAGGCATTTGATTATTAGGAGCATCCGTTAAACAGATTCTATAGTTAAAGGACTGCACCTTGTTATCTCCAGAGCCATCAGCACCGCCTTGGTTAGGATCAATATTTGGTAAAAGGCTACTGGATGGGTCGTTTTCTATTTTATAAGGGCTGACTCCTCTCGGGAATTGATGAGAACGGGTCAAGGCAGTTTCGATTCCATCTAAAGTTTCTCCATATTTACAGTTAGATTCTCTTCCCATCGTAAAGGAAACTCCTGCGGCAGCCATTAAATCTCCGGTATAAGTTGCATCTATGAATACTTTGCCTCTAAATTGGTCTCCATTAAGCATTGTAATTGAGTTGATATGGCCATTGACCATGTTTACACCAGTTTTACGATTTAATTTTGTATTTAGCAATACTGTTACATGAGCGTTTTTCAAAAAAGTATCGAATATATCTTCTGCTACATGTGGTTCAAATGTCCACATTAATCCATCGGCAACTTTATGGCTTGTATTTGCTACCCTATTTACATATTCATCCCTACTCTCTTCCTGCCAGGCATTCGCATTTTTATAATAATCATAAACCTGCAAATAAAAATCTCGCGTCAGTCCGCCTATTAAGTTATTCTCCCCGTCTTTATAAGGTTTATCCGTCCACCCCAGCCCACTAGTTGTAATGCCACCCACATGTTTTTGGGGAGTAAGTAAAACCACCGATTCTCCCATCTTGGCCACTGCTAGCGCAGCCATTACCCCTGCAGAAGTTCCACCATAAATTACCACATCATATTTTTTTATACTTTGCCCCCTAACATTATATACTGAAGCAATGCTTAATACTATAACTAACAAAATACTTACTTTTTTCATAAATGAAATTCAATTTAATAATTAGAAGTTGTGTTTTACCCTAAAATCAGCAAATTATTCTTCATATTTAATACCCGGGGTTTTGATCCTTTTCAGTAATATCCGGGTTACTCTGAATTTCTTCCAGTGGTATGGGCCAAAGAAGTCTCGCATTATTGAAGGTTTTTCCAACTGCCGCCATTGCGTGAGCGGCCGTGTGTGTACGCACTAAATCCCACCAGCGTTTCCCCTCTACAATAAATGAATAAGCTCTTTCTTTTAAAACTGAGTCACGGAATTGAGTTTCGCTTAGTCCTTGTGAGTAATCTACCGGAGATGGCTGTGATGGATCGTAACCATAAGCCCTCCGTTTAATCATATTTAATCTTTCTAATGCTAAAGACGTGGGCCCCCCATTAGCCATGCAAGCCGCCTCTGCATAAATTAAGAATGCTTCAGTATAGCGGAAAATAGGAGCGCTATATGAGCTAAACCCTTGTGGATCTGTAATAAACTTACCAAAGAGAACTGGCACGGTTGAGGGCAGTGAAACGGAATCTCCATTTGGGCCAATATATTTCGTATATAAATTAAAAGACTTTCGAAGATCCTGGTTATTCCAACTTTTACCAATAAAAGAATTCATATTTGGCAACCAGGCAAAAACTCCCGAACTACTATAATTATAGGGGGGAGTATTTGGCCTTGATAAATATTGCGGCAACTGTGATTGTGAAGTTGGTGAATAATGTATCGAAAATATGTCTTCAGGGTTGGTATCAGTAGCAAATATTTTGTAAAAATCACTTGATGTGTGCACTTGAACAAGAGAATATTGCCCACTATTAATGACATCATCTGCCTCTTTGGCTGCCTGGCTCCAATCTTCCCGGGTCAAATATACCTCCGCCAAAAGCATCTTGGCGGCCCGCTCGGATGCTGTTCCGGTAGCCGCTCCAACGGATTGGGGTAGTCCGGATTCTGCAATCTTGGCATCGCTTATGATCAACGCATAAACAGAATCTACCGGAGCTCGCGGGCTTGCTACTGCGCTTATATTATTACTTTCTTTCGTTTTAATAGGGACCGCCCCCCATCCTCTTACCAGGTCAAAATATGCCATTGCCCTCAAAAAATGTGCTTCTGCCAAAATTCTATTTTTAATTGTCGGATCCATATTGATTTTAGGTACATTATTAATGACGGTGTTAGCTCTATTAACAGTTCGGTAAAATGAACTCCAAACTGCTGCCACCCGTTCAATATTGGTCGGGTTTAATATATGACTAAAATCTGAAATTGGAGCTTGCGACCCTCTTCCATTTTCATAATCAGCTTGGTTCACTAAAAGCAGCCAGTATGTTATTCCGTAATTATCTCCCAAGGAAGAATAGACTCCTGTTATGGCAGATTCTGCATCTGACTCATTTTTATAAAAGTTTGAGCTGGTAATAAAGCTCTGGGGAATCTCCTGCAGAACTTTCTTACAGGAAGAAAACCCTGCAACGAATAGGAAAAATACAAAAATCTTTTTCATTATTTTAACTTTTGTGTCTTAGAAGTTTAATTGTATTCCAGCTCCAAATATTCTGGCATTGGGATAACCTGTTTCATCTGTACCTATTACCAGCCTGTTACCAATATCTTGAGAATCTGTCCCCATGGTATTAACTTCAGGATCAAGTCCAGGATATTTAGTAAGCGTAAATAAGTTATTAGCCTTTACATATATACTCACTTGATTTACCCACGATATTTTCATTCTCTTAAAAGGTATAGTGTAAGATAGTTGAATGGATTTCATCCTAAGATAACTCCCATTCTTAATGAATCTATCCGACGGCTGCATTTGAGTAAGCGGGCTAATTTTGGGATATTTAGCATGTAAATTAGGCTTTTGGGGAGTCCAATAATTACCGAATAAAGCCTCGAGCTGATTATCCCCTCTTTGGAAAGAATTTAAATTTGTATACGCCGTTCTCCAAAATATATCATTTCCGTATGTACCTTGAATGAAAAAAGATAAGTCGAAGTTTTTATATGAAAGATCCGAGTTAAATCCAAAAGTTAACTTCGGATAGGGACTCCCTAATATAACACGGTCCAATGGGCTAATTCTGCCATCTTTATTAACATCTACGTATTTTATCTGTCCATTGTTATCTAAACCATCTTCTAAATAACCATAAAAAACACCTAAAGGCTCCCCTACCCTTGCAAGGTTATAACCAGGCAATCCGGAAAGAACACCAGAGGAAACAATGTCACTCCCACCTGCAAGTTCAAGTACCTTATTTTTATTCGTTGATAATTGCGCTGCAATATTCCATTTAACTCCTTGAGTGAGAATATCTGCATTCAGACTGAATTCTAACCCCTGATTTTGAATTTGTCCAATATTTTCTAACACAAATCCATAACCGACTGAGGGCGGCAGTGGTACAGAAGCTAAAAGATTATGAGTTTTCTTGTTATAGTAATCGAAAGTGAACTCCAAACGACCATTCAATATACTCAAATCCAGCCCGATGTCTCCCTCGTTGGTTGTTTCCCACTTTAAATCCGGATTAGCCATAGAGGTTGGGGCGTACCCAATGGACTCACTGTTCCCCTGATAAATATACCTTACAGGAGATATTATAGATAAAGACTGGTAAGGCGAAATAGCGGTATTACCAATTATTCCATAGCTTACTCTTAATTTAAGTTCATTTATAAAGTGAATTTTTTTCATAAATGATTCTTGTGATATACGCCAAGCCAATGCGCCTGACGGGAAAAATCCCCACTTATTATTTTTACCAAACCTCGAAGAACCATCTGCTCTTGCTGTAGCAGTTATAAAATATTTATCCCGTACACCGTAATTCGCCCTCCCCAGCCAAGAAGCCAATTTCCATTGAGAAATGCCCGAAGAAGGGGGGTTATCTGTTTGCGCCGCTCCAAGATTAAAATCCTGGGTTAGATTATTTGAGAAGCTGGAAACTGATATATTAGTACTTCTGCTATTAAAGTTTTGATAGGTAAACCCACCAAGCAGATCTATATGATCATTATCGAAATCCTTATTATAAGTCAATAAGTTCTCATTAAGGAATGAATTCGAAAAAGTGCTTCCCGAAGACGCAGAACCTTTGTCTCCCTGATAAATAATTGGAGTATATGTAGAAACAACAGAGTTATCATATTCAAGTCCTAATCGTTCCGTAAATGTCAGATTCTTAGTCAAGTTAAAGTTTAATGCATTATTGAATAAAATTGTATTAGATAACGTTTCATTCTTATAAGGTTTGCTCCATAGAAGTGGATTCTTCAGATCAGCAGGGTCTGTAAAAGGATAAGCGTCTTGGATGCGAGTCGGTAACCCGTTTGTATCATAAACTGACGCTGTAGGAGGAGCGGATAAAGCACCTGAAAATACATTGTTGCCTCGATCCCCGTTATTGACTGGAACTGAGTTCACATCACTTCGCGAAAGATCCAAAAAAGTTGATAAGATTAGCCAACTTTTTATATCATGATTAAGATTAAGTCTAAACGATCCTCTCTGGGCTCCCGAGTTTAGGATGATACCTTTTTGTTTAAAATAATTTCCTGAAACAGAATAATTCGATTTTGCGGAACTCCCAGAAAAAGTAATTGTGTGATTCTGAATGGGAGCAGGGCTAAAGATAACAGATTGCCAGTTGGTGCCGGGATTGTTTATTTCATCTAAATTAAAAAAAGGTTGCTGACCACTATTCGTTAGCCATTCATTTGCTACGATAGCATACTGCCTGGCATTTAATAGCTTATAAGTCTTGGCAGCACGCTGTATTCCGTAGTAGCTCTGTATAGATATATGCGATCCCTCCACTCTTTTTCCCGTCTTAGTCGTGATAATAACCACACCATTTGCTCCTCTAGCTCCGTAAATAGCCGTCGCAGAGGCATCTTTCAGAATATTAATAGATTCAATATCAGAAGGATTTAAAAAATCAATCCTGCCGGTTACTGGAAAACCATCCACGATATATAGTGGTTCATTATCTCCAATCATTGAGTTTCCTCCTCGAATGTTAATCTGAATTCTCGAGCCAGGCTGTGCAGAATTATGCAAAACTTGAACGCCACTAGCTCTACCTATAAGGGCGTCTCCGATATTAAAAACTGGCGTTGCTTCCAGGGTTTTACCACTTACCTGAGCTACTGAGCCTGTTAAGTCAGATTTTTTAACCGTTCCATAGGCAACGACGACCAATTGGTTTAATGCAGTGGTAGATGCAGAAAGCTTAATCTGAATATTATTCCTCCCATTTACCGGAATTTCCTCGGATGTATATCCTAAAAATGAGATTTGTAATACTGAATTATCTGAAACATTTAAAGAAAACTTACCATTCATGTCTGTAGTGGTACCAACCGATGAACCCTTCAATCGTATGGTAACTCCAATAAGAGGCTTCCTATTGGAGGCATCCACCACCGTCCCGTGTATTTCTTTTAGCTGAAGCAACTCAGAAGCCGAATCTTTTTGATCTACTTTCGTTCTTTCCCTGACAACAATAATATTCCCAACCATCGAATAAGTAAGCGGTGCACCTTTAAACATTATATCCAATGCTTGTCGCAGAGGAGTTTTATCGAAACTAAGATATAGCTTCCTCACTCTTCCGACTATGTAAGAATTATACAAAACCTTATATCCTGTCTGCCCTGTAATCTCATTCAAGGCCTTCTCAAAGCTTACATTCTTCTTGTTATAAGTGACGGTTTGCGCTTCCACTTTAGCACTGACCTGGATACAGACAGCTAACAATAACACAACCGTTAACTTCATAACCAATAGGAATTTGAAGGAAGGGCTCTTTAAGCAGTGTAAAGAGTTGCCGGTAAAATAAAAATTCATACTTTTGTATTGTTTGGGTTTGTTTGAACTGAACGATTAATAATAATCCTGTTTTGGGTTCCCCAAACGGTGCCGGAGGTACCCTTAATACTTCCGGTTTTTTTTGGAACCCTTATAAAAATGTTATTTGCTAAATTATTGTTTGTAATAAACCTTATTTCATTCTTATAGAATTTACAGATCTTGAACTAATTACCTAATTCATTACCGTGATCGTCCTCCCATCAGTTTTAAAGTGAACGGTCCCTGTCATCTCCAGCATTTTAAGTAAGGCACTTACCTCACTATATCGGGGTAAGGTACCACTGTAAATCTTATGGTCTAATTCCTTAGTGCCATACACTACTTTTACATTATACCATCTCGACACCTGTGCCATAATTTCTTTAATATTAGTATTATCAAAATAAAAAAGACCGTTCTTCCATGCGATTACTGCGTCCACATTCGCTTTACCGATCTCCATATCTCCTGTTTCTTTGTCAAACCCAGCCATCTCGTTTGGCTTTAATATGACACTTTTAGCTCCGCCCATTACCCTGATGGAACCGTCCTGGAGTGTAGTCTTGATTTCACCTTCTTCCCGATAAGAATTTACATTAAACCGCGTTCCCAGCACTTCAATCTTCTCATCTTCCCCGACTTGTACAATGAAAGGTTTTTGAGCATCCGGCGCAATCTCAAAATATCCTTCTCCTGTCATTTCCACCGTTCTTGTCTTTCCTGAAAATGCTACCGGATAATGCAAGGAGGAAGCTGAATTTAACCAAACCTTTGTC
>SCQT01000193.1 GCA_004322015.1 Chitinophagaceae bacterium | reverse complement strand
CGGAACGGCCCTGCGGGCTGCCGGAAAACATCCTCCGGCTCAAATATCACTCCAGCATATGTAAAATATAAACGTTTAACACTTAGCTAAAGTGGTCAACGTTTTTTAGGCATGAACAATATTGAAACCTGGAACGTGAAACCTGGAACCTGGAACATATAGCTCCTACTCCAGCACAATTCTCGGGTCAAACAGTGCATACAGGAAGTCAGCGAAAATATTGACAAACACAAAAATAGAGGCTATGACCAGCACGCTTCCCATCACTACGGGGAAATCAAATTTTTCCAAAGCATCTACCGTCACTTTACCGATGCCTTTCCATCCGAAGATATATTCCACGAAGAAAGAACCCGTGATCAGGTCTGCCAGCCAGCCGGTGATGGCAGTGACCACGGGATTCATGGCATTTTTCAGCGCATGTTTGAATAAGACGGTATTTTTGGAAGGTCCTTTGGCATAAGCTGTCCGGATATAATCCTGGCTCATCACGTCCAGCATGGAACTCCTGGTAAGTTGCACAATAATCGCCAGGGGCCGGATACCAAGGGTCAGTGCAGGCAAGATCATATTTTTCAAATCAATCTGCTTTCCTGAAAATGGGTTTATACTAAACATGCTGCCGGTCATGTGCAATCCGGTATAGTGGCTGAGCAGAAAGCCGAAAATATAAGCTATCACAATGCCTGAAAAAAAGGAAGGCGCTGAAATACCGATGACACTGGAAAAAACTGCGCTTGTGTCCATCCAGGTATTTTGCTTTACGGCTGCCAGCACACCCAATAAAATACCCACAATGGAGGCAAATATCATGGCGGCGATCCCGAGAGCGATCGTATTAGGCAACGCTTCCATCAGGATGCTCCAAACTTCTTTTTTCGTTTGATAAGACCGTCTCAGGTAGGGGAATTTTAAAACTAAAGTCTTCTGATCATTAATTTTAAATAAGCTGACATGCGGATGCAGCATCTGATCGGGATAACTCTTATCAATCATGCCCACCGGAGAAAGATCATTGACATATAATAAGAACTGAACAGGCAAAGGTTTATCCAGATATAATTCATGACGAACAGCTTGCAGGGAAGCCACATCGGAACGTTGACCGAGGGTCAATCTTGCCGGGTCGGCAGGAAGTACATTGAACAAAGTAAAAACCAGCACCACCACCCCAAAGATGACCAGCACACCATAGCCCAGACGCCGTAACAGATAATGGATCAAAACGTGAGTTTTATATTTGAATTCCTTTCATCAGGAACCGCCCCTGAAGGCATTTTGTTGTATGACCATTTTCCTTCTATCGTTCCGGCTTTCAGCAAAATCAGCACCGGATTATTCCTGGCCATTGTTTTTATGACAGTGCCGTCCATTTGAAAGAATGGAAATGCCAGATTATTTTCCTGGATAAATCTGTCCGCGTCATTCAGGCCGGATGCTGTAATACCATATATCTTTATTCCATGATTTTGGCAGTCGCTTTGCAAGTGTTCAATTTTTTGCCGCCACCTTCTTCCTGCATCATTTACATTTTTCGTTACAAATAAAAAGGTATATCCTGTGTCATTTAAAATTGCCTGAGTGGAATCATTCCCATTAAAATCTTTTATCACAAAATCCACAATAGGCGGTTCTACATCGCCTTTTTTAATCAGCTTATCCTCACGGCTAACATAATGCCAGGCCGTATCCTGCCACGGAATATTATTGGCATTGAATTCTTTTTTAACGCCATTCTTTTCATAGACAAAGAAGGTAGCATATTGATTTGGAGTGGCGCCGGGAGGTATCTGCATTAGTTTTTGGATATTGTTTCCCACTTTATAAGCCAGACAATCTACTACCGGCAAATAATTCAGTGTGTACCATTGCGTACCGAATGCAATAATAATTCCGATAATAAACAACAGTCCGGTGAAGAATTTCCTGAAGACCGGTTTTATCTTTTTTCTGTATGCAAATAAAAATAAAACCAACACAAACAGGATCACATCTTTCCAGAAAGAGGCTTCCGCCGGTATCGGGATACAGTCACCGAAGCAACCGCATTTTTTGATCTTACCGCTGAGAAAAGCATAAGCGGTCAGGAATAAGAACAAGATCATCAGTAACAATAACAACGTTCCGAATATCCGCATCTTAAATCCAAGCAGCAATGCTACTCCGGCTATGATTTCAAAGCCGATCATGATCACTGCCAGCGTCAGCGCAAAAGGCGACAGGAAAGTGAAATGCAGCACATCAAAGAACTCCTGCATTTTATAGCACAATCCTAACGGATCATTTGCCTTTATGATACCGGAAAAAATAAATAATATTCCCACTACTACCCGGATAATACCCAAAAAAATTTTCATAAACAGTGCTTACTTTTTTTCTTCTTCCATGATCAATGCAAAAACAGCGTAATTGATAATATCCATTACATTGGCTTCCATACCCTCGGAAATCAGTGTTTTTCCTTTATTCTTCAATATTTGCCTGATCCGTTGCAGTTTAGACAATATCAGATCCACCAGGGATTCCTGGCTCATTTGCCTCCAGGCTTCCCCATAATCATGATTTTTACTTTGCATCAGCCTTTTCACTTTATTCACTACAACATCGTATCGTTTCTCCACCTCCCGCACATCCAGATCCCAGTCATCCTCAACTGGAAGTTCCTGTTGCATAAGTGCAATGATACCATAATTAATAATGCCCTGAAACTCCTCTGCTGTTTTATCCGCGATTTTTTGAGATCCTGTTTCCTGGATGTGGCGTATGCGTAAAGCCTTGATCATGATCTGGTCAGTGATAGAAACAGGCCTCAGCGCCCGCCATGCAGTACCGTAATCCAGTGATTTTTTAAGAAAGATATCTTTGCACTCTTCAATAATATGATTAAACTGTGCATTTGTCTTTTCAGCCATGGATTGGAATTTGATCCTTTTACCTTTATCTTTGATTCTTTAAAAATATGAAACCCAAAAATACTGTTTTGAACCGTAATTTCAGCATAAATGCGGGGGGTAAATTGTTATCGTTCGGTAAACCATTGGTCATGGGCGTACTGAACCTTACTCCCGATTCTTTTTACAGCGGCAGCCGGGTGCCCGCCGAAAAAGATTATTTGACAAAAGCCGGGCAAATGCTCAGCGATGGCGCTTCCATCCTGGATATCGGAGGACAAAGCACGCGCCCTAAAGCTGCGCTCCTTAGCCCTCGGGAAGAAAATGACCGTGTATTACCGGCTATTGATAATATTGTGAAATATTTTCCTGAAGCCGTTATTTCCATAGACACTTTTTATTCAGAGGTCGCCGGCGCTGCGATAGCGCATGGAGCTGCCATTGTCAACGATGTCAGTGCAGGTAATATGGATGAAAATATGATACCTGCCGTAGCAGATCTGAAAGTGCCATATATCGCCATGCACATGCAGGGAACACCCGCCAATATGCAGGATAATCCGCACTATGAGGATGTAGTGAAGGAAGTATTGGATTTTTTTGTTAAAAAAATAGCGGAATGCAGGCTGGCAGGAATCCGGGATATTATTGCCGATCCGGGGTTTGGCTTTGGCAAAACATTATCTCACAATTATACTTTATTAAAGCATTTTCCCGTTTTTGATATGCTCGAAGTGCCTTTGATGGCAGGTGTTTCGCGCAAATCCATGATCTGGAAATTATTAAAAATCAAGCCGGAAGAAGCGCTGAACGGCACTACTGCTTTGCATATACTTGCATTGCAGCAGGGAGCCGGTATTTTAAGAGTGCATGATGTGAAGCAGGCAATGGAAGCTATTCAAATATGGGAATATTATCATCAACAAAACTGAATTTGATTATTTTCGCAAATTAATTTCAAAGAATTAACGTGATTCATCTCTGGGGACATTCGGTTCGCTTACTGAATATATTAGATGTATTGATTGTCATTGTGCTGATTTATCAACTCTATCGTTTATTAAAAGGCAGCATTGCTTTTAAAATATTCTGGGGCCTGGTAGTGGTTTATGCGGCATATTTTGTAGTTCGTTATCTGGAAATGCCTTTGCTGACTAATATCCTTCAGAATTTTATCAATGTCGGCATTATTGCCATCATCGTCATTTTTCAACCGGAGATCAGACGCTTTTTGCTTATGCTGGGAAAAAAGATCCCTTTCAGTGATGAAAATGCCTGGAGAAAGCTGCTGATGCCGGATAAATTTAAAGATTACCGCGAGGAAGAAGCCTTGATACAGAATCTGATGCTTGCTATCGGTAATCTTGCCAATACTTATACCGGAGCGCTTATTTTGGTGGCAAGTTCTTATAAGCTCCGTTTTGATACCACATCAGGCGTATCTATTGACGGGAATGTATCTGCAAGGCTTCTGGAAAGTATTTTCAAAAAAGACAGCCCCCTGCATGATGGTGCGGTGATCATCGCAGGCAACAGGATTATCGCCGCCAAAGTAGTATTACCCGTTTCAGATAATCCCGAATTGCCTCCCCGCATAGGTTTACGCCACCGGTCGGGTGTGGGAGCTACCGAACAAAGCGACTCACTGGCTATCATTGTTTCCGAAGAACGGGGTACTGTCTCTTATGCGGAAGATGGTAAATTGTATTTGAATGTTTCCCTGGAGGAAATGAAGTCCAAACTATATCAAAAGCTGATTGAAGAGGCATCTTGAGGAGTAATGAACAAAGAACAAGGAATAATGAATGATGAAGTGAAGAAGGGAAGGGCTGGCAAAATAGGGTGTATGCTGTTTAATCTCCGTAAACGCTGCTGAGCCAATGAAAAAGAGAAGGCAGTCCTTCCGTAGCATTCTTTTTCTGAAAGTCAATTTTTATGCCCGTCAAACCTGCTATGGAATCAAAAGCCCCGGCAATTGCATCATCGTCACGGTTAGACAAGAGAATGACCAACAAATGCTTTTTTGGATTTTTATAAACAATATTGTGAAAGCCGGTGCTTTCTCCTGAATGAAACAGGCATTGAGTGCTGTCTTTTTCTTTGCCGATAAACCATCCGTATCCATATTGAATACCATTTTTTACCTTCACCCGGCCGGTAAAAATACTCTCCATCAAAACTTTGGGCAGGAGTTTATCCGCATCCAGTGCCTTGTTCCATTTCACATAGTCTATTAATGAGGTATATACCCCTCCGTCACCTTTAGTAGCGCTGGTGACGCTTTGATCAGCATAATGATATACACCATTTTCCCAATGATAACCATAAGCCCGTTCGGGAATATTTTCCCCCGGAATATAGACCAGGGAATGATCCATTTTCAAAGGGAGAAAAATGTTTTTTTCCACGAAATCTGCATAAGGAATGCCGCTCACTTTCTGCACGATCAAAGTTAGGAGACAATATCCGGTATTGCTATACCTGAATCGGGTACCCGGAGTGAAATAGGTACTGTCTTTTTGCCGTATTAATTGTAAAACATCTTCGTCGAGAACCTGTGTACCTTGTGAATCGGGTATCAGGCGTTCATAATCCCACATGCCCGAAGTATGGGTCAGTAACTGCCGGATGGTGATGGACTGTAAATCAGGCGGAAGCGGGGAAAGAAAGGCTGATATCGGATCGTTTAGAGTGAGTTTATTTTTTTCTGCCAACAGCATCATGCACATGGCAGTGAATTGCTTGCTGACGGATGCCATCCTGAAATCAGTAGAAGGGGTAACCGGCATTTTCGTTTTTAAATCAGCTAACCCATAACCTTTTTCAATGATTATTTTACCATCCTTTTCAATCAGTAAAGCCGCACCGGGACCATCAGCAGGGTAAAGCCGGAGCATGACAGAATCAATTTCTTGAAAAACAGACTGAGCTTTCACGTTCAAAAAAATAAATGAAAGGAGAAGTATTGTAAGTATTCTTTTCATCAAAGATCCTATTCTTCTTCCGGCTTCAGATGAAAATCCTCTAAGAATTTAGTAGTAAAATCCCCATTGCGGAAACGTTCGTCGCGCATCAGTTGCTGGTGGAACGGAATCGTTGTCTTAATACCTTCGATCACAAATTCACCCAGCGCCCTGCCCATTGTGTCAATAGCCTCTTCCCGTGTCTGTGCCATCGTGATCAACTTGGCTACTAAAGAATCATAATATGGCGGAATGGTATATCCGGCATAGATATGAGAATCCACGCGGACGCCATGGCCGCCCGGAACGTGAAGCACGGTGATCTTTCCCGGGGAAGGACGGAAATCATGATACGGGTCTTCGGCATTAATACGGCATTCGATAGCATGCATTTGAGGAAGATAGTTTTTGCCCGAAATAGGGATACCTGCCGCTATCTTGATCTGTTCCTTTATCAGATCAAAATTGATCACTTCTTCGGTAACGCCATGCTCTACCTGAATGCGGGTATTCATTTCCATAAAATAAAAATTCCTGTGTTTATCAACCAGGAATTCTACCGTGCCAACGCTTTCATAATTGATGGCGGAAGCAGCTTTAATGGCAGCCTGCCCCATTTTTTCCCTTAGTTCAGGTGTCATAAAAGGGGAGGCGGATTCTTCTACCAGCTTCTGATGCCGGCGTTGAATGGAGCAATCGCGTTCACTCATGTGACAGGCAGTTCCATATTGATCGCCTGCTATTTGTATTTCTATGTGGCGCGGTTCTTCAACAAATTTTTCCATATAAATGCCGTCATTACCAAAAGCAGCTTTTGCTTCTATTTTGGCATTATGATAATTGTGCTCCATTTCCTCTTCCTTCCAAACCACGCGCATTCCCTTTCCACCACCGCCTGCGGTGGCTTTCAGGATAATGGGGTAACCCATTTTAGCGGCAATTCCTTTAGCCTGATCTATGTTTTCCAGCAACCCTTCGGATCCCGGTATCACAGGTACGCCTGCTGCGATCATTGTTTCCTTGGCGCTCATCTTATCACCCATCTTGCGTATCATTTCCGCATTCGGGCCAATAAATTTTACACCGTGCTCCTGGCAGATCTCCGAAAAGCGGGCGTTTTCTGCAAGAAAACCATAGCCCGGATGAATGCCGTCTGCATTGGTAATTTCTGCGGCAGCCATGATGCTGGGAATATTCAGATAGGATTCGGAACTGGGAGCAGGTCCTATACATACCGATTCATCGGCAAATTTTACATGGAGGCTGTCCCTGTCAACAGTGGAATGCACCGCCACTGTCTTAATGCCCATTTCTTTGCAGGTACGTATAATACGCAGGGCAATCTCGCCCCGGTTGGCTATCAGTATTTTCTTGAACATTTCTTAGGGTTCTACCAGGAACAAAGGTTGATCATATTCTACCGGGGAAGCATCTTCTACCAGTACTTTCACAATTTTACCGCTTACCTCGCTTTCAATTTCGTTAAACAGTTTCATGGCTTCGATAATACAAACCACTTTTCCCGGCGCTACTTCATCTCCTACGTTTACAAAGGCAGGTTTGTCCGGTCCGGAGCTGCGGTAAAATGTTCCAATCATGGGAGATTTGATAATTACCTGATTGCTTTTAGAGGAAGGTTCCTCGACAGCCGGTTGGGCAGAGGCCGCTGTTTCACCCTGAGGTACCGGAACGGGGGTAGAGAGTGCGGGAGCTGCCTGTTGAATCACAGGAATTGCAGACCGGTATTGTTCAGGTGCAATTCCCTGGCTGATCATCCCTGTATGTTCCCTCTTAATGGTAATTTTGAATTTGTCCTGCTCAATGCTGAGCTCACTGATGCTGGATTTGTTGACCAGCCGGACTAATTCCTGAATTTGTTTAAAATCCATAAGTTGACTTTAGTTTATAAATGAGGGTAAATATGGATCGAAAGTAAGCAACCCGATCCAATTTTGAGGAAAAAAGTTATTTAACCCGTTCAATATATTCGCCGCTATGCGCATTGATACGGATAACCTCATCATTGTTGATAAATAGAGGTACCATGATGGTTGCACCCGTTTCAACGGTGGCGGATTTTAATGCCTTGGTGGCCGTATCACCCCTTAACCCCGGTTCGGTATAGGTGATTTTTAATTCGATTTTATCAGGTAATTCCACGTTCATGGGCTGTTCCGTATCTGTATTGATCAGCATAAAACATTCCTGGCCTTCCTTGTAAAATTCAGGATGTTCCACTTTATTTTCGTCTAAAGAGATTTGTTCATAAGTCTCCACGCTCATAAAATGATATCCTGTGTCATCATGATAGAGATATTGATAAGGATGCTTCTCCACTCTGACAGGGAAAATATTGTCGCCTGAATTCCAGGTATGTTCTATATTTTTACCCGTTTCCACGCTTTTTAATTTCGCCCACACCTTAGCGGCAGCACGCGCTGTTTTATTTTGTCCGAAATCCACTACCTGGAAAAGTCCATCATTTAATTTAAGGATAAGTCCCATTCTCATGTCGGCTGTTGTCGCCATAAATAACTGATTTTAAAATTAAAGAATTCAATATTGAAGTGGCAAATGTAAAATTAAATTTCGTTACTTTGTGCCGCAATTCAATTCTTGAAGCAATATAAAATCATCTGTACCATGTTAAAAACCTGTTCTGAATGCAAATCCAAGCACGTTTCGGATAAGACCGCTACACTTTTCTATTGGCTTACCGCCGTCTTGGGCGTATGGGGTGTTATCATGCTTTTCATCACCTGGCCCTGGGCATTACTGATCCTTGCCGGCATGCTTACCTGTGTAGTAATGGCAGTGGATCTTCCGCAGAGAAAATACCGTTGCAAAGATTGCGGTCATGAATGGAAAGAAGGGTATAATCCGGCCGGTGAACAATCACGTTTTTCCGTTGAGAATAACGCGGCTAATTAGATTTTCTCCGAAGGAATAAGGCAAATAAGGTAATGAAGGTATAGGCTTTGTGATCATTACGTTAGCTTTTTTGCCGCGTGTGATACTGCCTAATTGATTTTCCACTTCCATGGCTGCCGCGCCGTTGAGTGTGGCTGCATTCAATGCTTCCTCAGGAAGCATTTTCATTTTTATACAGGCCAATGAAACGACAAATTGCATGTTGAGGGAAGGAGAAGATCCCGGATTATAGTCTGATGCTAAGGCAACTATTACCCCCTGATCAATTAATGCACGCGCAGGGGGATACCGGTTATTAAGGAAAAAAGCGGAGGCAGGCAATAGTGTTCCCATGGTAAAACTTTCAGATAAACATTTGATGTCCCCGGCTGTCATCCGCTCTAAATGATCCACCGAAAGCGCTCCTTTACCGGCTGCCAGTTGAACGCCGCCAAAACTATTCATTTGATTTGTATGCATCTTGATTTTCAATCCATATTGCAGCCCTGTCTCCAATATCACTTGAGCATATTTTAAAGAGAAAAAACCCTTTTCACAAAACACATCTATATAATCGGCCAGGCCTTCATCTGCTATCTGTGGCAACATTTTTTTCATAATCAATTGCACATACCCTTTACGGTTACTACGATATTCGGGAGGATAGGCATGGGCTCCCAGGAATGTGGCTTTAATGATAAGGTCAGCATTTTCTTTTAGTTTCCGGATGACGCGAAGCATTTTTAATTCGCCCTCTACCGATAGTCCATAGCCGCTTTTGATTTCAATAGCGCCGGTACCATAATTTTTAGCTGTTTCTAATCTCGCCAGGGCAAGATCATATAATTCTTCTTCCGGCATTTTGTGAAGGGCGGCAGCGGAATGCAAGATACCCCCTCCTCTTTGGGCAATTTCCTCATAGCTCGACCCTTTTATCCTGTCCACGAACTCTTCTTCCCGGGATTTGGCAAAGACCAGGTGGGTATGTGAATCGCACCAACAAGGTAAGACGAATCCTCCTTTTGCATCAATTTCCTGATCGAAATGTCCCCTCTCTTTCTCCACAAGCATTCCTGCGTTCCCGAAGTCAGCAATAACCCCGTTTTCTATGATTAAACAGGCATCCTGAATGACAGGCAGAGACTGCATAGCTTCTTTCCCCTTTTTAAAACAGGAGGTTCTGCCTGCTTCGACCTGAACTAATTGTTTAATATTTTTAATCAGTATGCGCATCATAGACCTTTAACCTGCCGTTAACGCTTAAAGATTTCAAATAGTTGGTACAGGCTTTGTATCTTTATGCGCTAAAGTAAAAAAATTTCAGATGAAACGGTTATTCCTTTTAATTATGTTCTGTATATTGCTTGCGCCATTTTACGTGCAAGCCCAAACCGCGAGTGATGTACCGGGATATGAACGTTTTCCGGAAGTCCCGCCATTTGCCATCACTTTACCCACAGGGAAAGTTTTCAATAACAGTGAGCTGAAAAAGCATAAACCGGTGATGATCTTCCTCTTCAGCGTGGATTGTGAGCATTGCCAGCATGAAACCAGGGATATCACTAAAAACATTAGAAAATTCAAAGGTACCCAGATAGTCATGATCACTCTTTTCAAACATGATGAAATGACGGCGTTTTATCACGGATATGGAATAGAGCATTACCCGGATGTCATTACGATGGGAACTGATTCTACTGCCAGGTTAAATATGTTTTATCAGCAACGCTATTTCCCCGGGATCTATATTTATAACAAACACAACAAGTTGGTCTTTCATCATGAAGGCACTGCACCCATTGACACTCTCGTACATTATCTGAAGGACGAGAACGCTATTAAGGAGTGAAATTTTATAATCCCTGTTAAAATTCTGAGAAGGGGTTAGGTTTGGCTTTTCAAATTCCCTAACTTTGCTCTTGCATTTATTTTTAAATAATTAAAACAAGTTATTATAATGAAAGTTACGGTTGTAGGCGCCGGTAATGTAGGCGCCACTTGTGCCAACGTACTGGCACATAAAGATTTTCTGCAGGAAGTAGTATTACTGGATATTAAGGAAGGGGTTTCGGAAGGCAAAGCATTAGATGTTTGGGAAAGCGCTGCCATCAATCATTTCAGCACAAGACTTACCGGGGTTACCAACGATTATGCACGTACTGCGGGCAGCGAGGTGGTAGTGATCACCTCAGGATTGCCGCGTAAACCGGGCATGAGCCGGGATGATCTGATCTCTACCAATGCGTCTATTGTAAAGTCTGTAACGGAAAACGTGATCAGGCATTCGCCAGATGCCATTATTGTCATTGTTTCCAATCCTTTGGACGTAATGACTTATTGTGCTTATCTGACCGCTAAAGTGGACAGTCACAGGGTTTTCGGCATGGCCGGTATTTTAGACACTGCCCGTTATAAAGCATTTCTTGCTGATGAAATAGGATGTTCCCCGAAAGATATTCAGGCATTATTGTTG
The DNA here is from genome assembly GCA_004322015.1 of Chitinophagaceae bacterium. Classification (GTDB taxonomy): domain Bacteria; phylum Bacteroidota; class Bacteroidia; order Chitinophagales; family Chitinophagaceae; genus FW021-bin31. Next base: position 11,209 of record SCQT01000193.1, on the reverse strand, counting down.
GGAGGACACGGGGACACGATGGTTCCGTTGCCCCGTTATACCACGGTAGGCGGGATTCCTGTGACTGAGTTAGTTTCTGAAGAAAAGCTGAATGCCATCATTGAAAGAACCAAAAAAGGTGGTGGTGAAATAGTGAATTTATTGGGTACTTCAGCCTGGTATGCTCCGGGCGCCGCAGCAGCCCAAATGGTAGAAGCTATTTGTAAAGATGAGAAACGAATTTATCCTTGCTGTGCAATGCTGACCGGACAATACGGATTGGAAAAGATTTATCTGGGGGTTCCTGTCGTTTTAGGAAAAAAAGGAATAGAAAAGATTATAGAACTGAAGTTGAATGATAAGGAAGAAGCTTTACTAAAAGCATCTGCCGAACATGTGAAGGAAGTGATGGCGGTGCTGGATAACATGAAGACAGTAGCTTCCTGAATCCCAAAAGAATTTCAGATAAAAAGCCATTCAGAATGAGTGGCTTTTTTTATTTAATTTTATTGGAAGTATTCTTTAAATAACATGATCATGGATGAGCAGCCTATTCTGATAATAGGAGCCGGCGCTTCAGGATTAATGGCTGCTCGGGAACTCCTGAAGGCAGGTCGAAAAGTGATTGTGCTCGAAGCTAATGACCGCGCCGGAGGGCGAATACATACCGTACATGATCCCTCGTTCTTTTCTCACCTTGAACTGGGCGCCGAATTTATTCATGGTCGTTTACCCGTTACTTTATCGTTATTGAAAGAAGGAAATATTTCTTATTGTCCGGTGCAGGGAACATTTTGGCAAATAAATAGGGAGGGAAAACCTACGGTTACTGAAAATCACCTGCAATTATTAACTAGAGAATTAGATCAATTAACCGCAGATCAAACAGCAGATGATTTTTTACGTGCCCATTTTTCCGGAGAGCAATATTCTGCATTGAGAGATACTGTCAGGGGTTTTATAAGAGGATACGATACGGCAGATACTTCACGTGCCAGCATTCTGGCGTTCCGGGAAGAATGGCTGGATGAAGAAGAGGAACAATACAGGGTTTCAGGAGGGTACATAAAGCTGATTGATTTTTTATTGAGCGAATGTACAAGCAAAGGGGCTTTCATTTATTTTTCAAAAATCATTAAAAAGATTGGATGGCAAAAAGGGAAAGTGACGGCTTTGACTTCATCAGGAGAGCAATTTTCCGGCAGCCGCATTATTATTACTGTGCCGTTAGGAATTTTATTATCCTCCGGTCAGGAAAAATCTTCGATCATTTTTTCACCGGCTATTGACGGCAAGTTACAAGCGGCTAAGGAAATCGGATACGGAAGCGTCGTAAAGATCTTTCTGCAATTTGACCATACTCTTTGGAATGATTTACCTGAATTTAATCAAGTGAAAAATGGGCATCCCTTTATACCCGGATTCATTTTTTCTGAAGCAGCCATACCAACCTGGTGGACACAATTTAGCGATAATCCCACGCTGTTAACAGGTTGGCTCGGAGGGACTCCGGCAAAACAATACGAAAATGAGGGTGAAGTTTTCTTTCTGAAAGCAGCCATAGATTCACTTTCGGCTATTTTAAAGGTTACTCCCGGCTGGTTAAAAGAGAAACTCATTTCTTCAAAAATTGCTCATTGGACAAGAGATCCCTTCACACTTGGTTCTTATTCTTACGAAACTATTGCTTCCGGAATGGCAAGAGCGGTATTGAACATGTCTGTGGAGAATACGATATTTTTCGCAGGAGAAGCTTTTTATACCGGCAAACATAAAGGAACAGTAGAAGCTGCGCTGGGCAGCGGACTGGCGGTGGCAAAAAGAATAACCGGGTACAAGGATCAGACGGAATAATTGATGATCATGTCATGCCGGGTTCTGATCATTTTTCTAAATCTGATACTTAAAAATGCTGCAGAAAATGTAAGTCCCGCAATTAATCCTGTCCAAATTCCGGCTGCGCCCATGCGAAAATAAAACGCCAACACATAACCCACAGGGATACCCACGATCCAGTAAGCGATGGCAATATATAAAGTAGGGATTTTCATATCCTTGATACCCCGCAACAAGCCGGCACTGATAGCCTGCGTACTGTCGGATATTTGAAATACTGCGGCAAATAATAACAGCCAGGCAGCCACTTTAATCACTTCGTGATCTTTATTAAATATAAGCGGCAACTGACGACGAAATATGATGAAGAGAATGGCGCACAAAGATCCATACAGGATAGCGGTCAGGATGTTGCTTTTTCCGATGAGAGAAATTTTGTGCCAGTCTTTTCTTCCAAAAGCATGGCTGATACGAATAGAACCGGCCTGCGAAATCCCGATGGAAACCATAAAAGTAGCTGATGCCACACTCAGCGCTATTTGATGTGCGGCTAAAGAAACCGCATCTATCGTTCCGATGAAGATTCCCGCTAATGCAAAAGCGCCTGCTTCCATGGCTATTTGCAAACTGCTTGGAATACCGATATGGAGTAATTCTTTGCAGGTCTCTATTTTCAGGAACCATTGAGATTTCCCTGCAGAGATATATTCTTCGAAAAGCGTATGTTTCAGTACAATGATGAGGAGGATGATGCAGATGACCGTTCTTGTGATGAGCGTCCCCCATCCTGCTCCCGCGATTTCCAATCTGGGGAATCCCCAATTTCCATAAATGAGTAACCAGTTTAAAAAGATATTCAACGGCAAAGCAATTAACGAAAGCAGCATGCCCACGCGGGTAAACTGCAATCCATCCGTAAATTGTTTTAATGACAGGAATAATATCATAGGTAAAATAGACCAGCCCATCAATCTTAAATAAGGTAAACCTAATCGTGCCACTTCGGGATCCTGATCTAAATGAAAGAGGATATTTTTCCCCGCTTCCAATCCGAAGGAAATCAGGCAGGCGAACAGAAAACAAATCCAGAAACCATTATATAGAAAGTGGCTCACCCTATTTTTATCCTGGCGGCCATGCGCCATGGAAACAGTCTGAGAAACGGCGATGGTAATACCGATGCCAAAAACGAAAGGAATGTTGAGTACATTAGTAACGAGCGCCACCGCTGCCAATTGCTTGTAATTGACGGCGCCTACCATAGCTGTATCAATGATACGTAAAGCCATTTGGGCCAACTCTCCTAATATAATAGGAAAGGCCAATACAAGGGTTTTATAGGCTTCTTTGCGCAGCATTTGCAGCGGGATTGTAAAAATTGCGAAGATAAAAGTAAAAGCGCTACTTTTGCGGGCGAGAAATTGAATTGACGATTGACGATTGACGATTGACGATTGACGATTGACGATTGACAAAACAATATCAAACAGTACCCTAAACCTGGCGGTATCGTCTAGAGGCCTAGGACGGAGCCCTCTCACGGCTTAAACACGGGTTCGAATCCCGTTACCGCTACCACCTAAACGACAGAATCCTTTACTGTATTGAATTTCAGTTTTTAAAAATACGGTAGGTAGCATAATAGGTAGCAGATTTTGATGCCCTGACGTTAAAACTGCCTACCTGTCAGGTATAAAAATCAGTAGTCAGTAACTCTATATATCCGTATTGTTAGAAGTATCGCCGAAGGCTACCCTTTACAATCTGCCAAAGTAAATCCGTTCCGGTATGGTGTCAAAAACCCCATTTACATCTACCTGACCGTACAGACCGACTTAGTCCCTTACAAAGAATATCCACAAACTCCGGTAGATTGTTACCTAAAACGCTGGTTATGTAATAGTGATTATCGCTGAAAAGTGAAGATATAATGACCTGACGGGCGCAAGGTAAAGTACAGTATAAGAGTTATTAAATAGTTGGTAGTCAATAGGCTTTGAAGTGCCTTAGCCTACTTAAATAAATAATTAGCTTCATATAAATATTTAATATAATGTGTAATTCGCTTAGTCATTGGCAATCAACTAATATAGCGAATACAATAAATGCAAAAGGTTTCCGTTTTAGTGTACTCCTATTTCAAAGTTTGATTGATACCATTTGATAAAGTCAGGCATATCCTTAGCCATGAAATATAAACCGCCTGCTTTCTCTATGCGTTCACGCTCTTTGTGCTGAAATTCACTCATACGGTCTTTGCCTATCTTTATTTCAATGGAAACAGCTTTGCCTTTGATTATGGCATGAATATCCGCCGTTCCTCGTCTCATACCGGAATGTGTCCATTTCATTTGACCGTTTACCTTTCTGTATATTCCTGTGGTATTAATACGCTGTGCATCGCCACCATTATAGCGGATAAAGTCAATGATACATTTGGTTAGTCCGTTAGCTGTGGTGTCCTTATATGGCTTTAATCGCTGTTTGTAGCCACCGGATAATCTGAAAGCATCGGGATAACGTTTTTCAATATCTCTAAGATGAAGATATTTTAACTGCTTTTTCCAATCGGTTGTAACTTGTTCCATTGTTATAGGTTATATCCGTCTATAAGTTCATTTAGCGTATCAGTACCGTATTTCTCCTCGCACTCCTTCCATATAGCTGTTATCCGATTGTCCATTTCTGGTTTAGATATTTGACCGCTATAATGGTCATCTATTGCCTGCATTACGTCCACCTGCATAATGGCAACGGTTGTTTCTTTTTCGGTTATCATTGTTTTAGCTTTTTAAGTTAGTTAGATTATGTTAGTAACGTGATTAATTCCAAAAGTTTTGTGATTGATAAAATTCTTTATCTGATATTCCTGCATCGTTCGCCTTTAGTAAAATCTTTCCCGTTTCAGTTTCCCATAGGTCGCCTGTAATGGTTCCCGCTTTAAAATCTCGCGTCAAATGAAAGGCTTGGTTTAATAAGCGGTTGAATATTGCCCAACGGTCAGGCTTCGCCGGAACGTCATTTCTGAATTTATGCCAGTCAAGTTTCAGCAAGAAATCTGCAATATCGTTGCCATTATCTTTATCGGGTTCCGATGAAAGATTTTCCAATAAGTCAGAAAATATAAACCTTGTTTCTGGTAAGTCATTTTCAAATTCCTTTGCCTTCGCCTGCCATTCCTGAAAGGTGTTACCATCTTTTGAAAGATCAGGGAACACATACACATCTTTACCCTGCAATGCTTTCAGCTTATCAAGTGAAAAACTACTTTTGTTGTAAACAGCTAACCAAATAAGATTTTCGGGAACATCAGGAAAACCGAAGTATAAGGAACAAATAACGGCTGTCTTTGGGGCTTCTACTAAGGCAATTGGGTTAAGAGGGTATTTTCTTAAAAGATGCTCACCAAATAAACAAGTAACATATTTATCCTGTTTCAGATAGCTGTTAAGCCAGTCCGGTAAGGGCTTATTATTTTCCTTGCAATACCTTTCAATCATTGAATGAATGAAATCCGCTCTCCCGTCTGTGTGTTCGGTTAAGTCAAATTTTTTCGCCTGAATAGTTCGGATATTACTGTTTATATCAACGAAAGGAAACGTAACGGCTCCGGTTTTATATCCATGTGCCACCGTTCCCAATCGGTATAATTCAATTACACGGGTAACATCTTCGGGACTGAAAGGATATTTTGTTTTGAAAAGATTCTGTATAAACCCGTTAATGATGTACCTGTCAGGCTCCAAAGTTTTTTTAAAAGTATCAAAATCAAAGTAAATTGGTTCGGGTTTCGGCTCCCGTTTTCTCTCTGTAAAAAAAATAAATTGTTTTTGGGGGCTAATTTTATTAATTTCATTAATTCCATTTTCCTTTTGCCAAACCTCTTTCGCATATTCAGGATATGGGGAAAGGAAGTAATTACAGTTACTTTCACGGTCGCAACGTCCAAACCTTTCCGGCAAATATTCGCCTGCCATGGTATCAATGAAGCGAACAAGGCGTTTTTCCCCACAACTTGGACAAAGAAATTTCTTACTACTTTTGTCAAGAATAAACCTAAATGAATTAATAGAATTAATAAAATTAGTGCTGTAAAACATTTTATTTTTTTTGTTAAGCATGTTCAACGTAAACGGCTAACTGGTTATCTGTTACATTCTCCACCGTGTAACCCAATGCCCGTAACTGTTTTATGAAATTTGACTTCTTAAATGGCTGTCCGTTCCCTTCGCCACAAAACGCCCTATACTTAGGGTATAGGTCTTTAATAGTAATCCACCTTTCAGGGCTTTTTTTGTATTCGCAATCATTCAGAAATGACAGAACGTTATTACTTTCAATCCGGTAACGTTCAAGGGCCCGCATCGCTGCATCACATTGTGAAAAATGTTTTTGGGTTAGTAACCTTTGCAATCCTGCCAGCACCCAATTAAACACGCCGGCCAATTCGTTACCTATAATTTTGTTATGTAAATCTTTGTCTTGCTCGCTTTCGGGAATTGTTACATCAAAAGGGATTATCAAAAACCGTCTGAAAAAACCCTCCGTATGTTCCACCGATTGAGGTAAAGAATTGCAATTAAATATCAGCTTGGCATACTGGGTTAATGTAAACGGTTCACCATAGGGCAAACGGGCTTCTACCGGCTCACCGCTTGCGAGAGCTTTGAATATAGAGGCTTCTAAATTACCGTTAATTTCAGTGGCATAGTTTACGAGTTTGTTTGCCAGTTTAGCCCTAAAATATCCGTTGTCATTTGTAAGGCTTTGGAGTGAGTAACTACTAAAATTTTCGGCTCCTAATAAAGCGTTTACAATTTCAAAAAAAACGCTTTTTCCGTTGGCTCCGGTTCCGTACAGTATCAGGGCTTTTTCTTCTTTCAGGTTCTTACTGCCATTGCGAATGAAAACGTACCCCAAAAACTCCGCTAAAACTCTTTGACGTTCCACATCCGGTAATACCTTATTCAGATACTTTTCAAATATGGGTGCTTTAGCATCGGGATCATACTTAAAAGGTAATTGATAGGTTAAAAAATCGTTCCGGTCAAACGGCTTTAGTGATGTTCCCTTTAGAGTTATTTCAAAGGTGCCATTTAAAAGGTTTATTTGGACACTACTTTTATTAATTTCATTAATTGGCAGATAAGCGGTTGCAAGGAATTGTTTAAACAGTTGTTCTCGAAATTGAAAATACCTTGCCGAAAACTTAGGTACTCCCATTTTTTCAACGGCTTCACCCAAAAATTTCTGAAAGTTATCTTTATCAAGTTCTTTCCAGTAGGTGCCATTATACAGGTAAATGAAATCGTATCTTTTGCATAATCCCCACCTGTTTTTTTCTGCCAGTTTCAACATGTTTTCGACCGAAATAACAAGGTAATGTTTAAGGGTTATTTTTGGCTCCGGTTCTCCATCTTCTACCTTTGGGAACGCCAGCGCCTGAAAGTCCAAAGGTTCCACCTGCTTTATTAATTGTCCCAATACTTCGCCGTGTGGTGTAGGTTCACCTTTTTTAACAAGTTCCTGAATATGGTTTTTATATGTTTCAGGATTTTTTAAATCTGAAAATTGCGGATTCAGAGCTTTGCTATTCTCCGAAGTAGTCGTATTTCTGCTCCGCAATGCAACATTATTTGGGGAGGTAGTAATCATTTGTTACCTCCTTTCTTTTTCAGGGCTGCCAATACGTCCGCTTTGTCATATCTGACGCTGCCACCTATGTACATAACAGGTATTTTGCCCCGCCGTTCCCATCTTATTACCGTTGGCTCGCTAACGTCAAGGAATCTGCATAGCTCTTTGCGGGTTATGGGTTTGTCTCCTTGTAGGGGGTTGTTGGGCAGCCTCAATAATAGTCGCTCTATACTATCCAGCCTCTCTATGATCTCGCTTGTGGCGGCTGGTAATCTGTCAAATGTTATCGGTGTCATTTTTTTGAATTTATGCCATCAGGTTAGCTAATCCATCCGGCGGTTATTACTTCGCATTGCGATAGTGCAAAGGTCAACCGTGTTTTATAAAATGACCGAAAACCGTATGAGAGTTGAGAACACAAAAAAAGCCTGAAATACATATCTGTACTAAGTTTCAGGCAATTAAGTAAAAATAAAAACCGTATGGAGAACCGTATCTATACGGTCAAAAACCGTATGGAGAACCGTATCTATACGGTAAAAACCGTATGGCGAACCGTATCTATACGGTCAAAAACCGTATGAGTTTAGCTGTTTATCATATTATTAAACAGCTGTTTATGTTTATCGGCCTTACTTTGCCGTGCAGCTTCTATTTGTTGGTTTATATTTGTTTGATAGGTAGTTTGAAAAAAATCTTTTATCTGTTTATTTGTAATGTTTTGGGCTTTGAAAAAAGACGCATCCTTAAGTGCTAATATCAATCCCACAAGCTCAATCGGTTTACATTGCCATTTGCGGGTAAGGTCAATGTAGCTTCGGTCAAATAACCTTTGCTCTAATTCTCTAAAGGGCTCCATTTTATGAGTCATGAAAATCTTTAGGGCTTCATCCGGCAACGGTTGTAATTCTTGTTTTTCGTTTGTACTGTTAGTATCTGGCTTTGGCATTGCTGCTAATATTTTTTCTTCTTTCTTTATTTGCGCCTTCATCCATTCAGTTGCTTCATCAATGTTCGCCATTCCTTTGACCTTTTCATTTTCTGCTATTCTGGCAGTAAGATAGTTATATCTTGCTTGGTGATTATCTGGTATTTCCATTAAGGCTTCCTTAACTTCATGGAGGTCTATATCGGTTGTCAGTTCTTTAAGCACTTTTCCGATACCCTCTGTGATCTCTTTGTCTTCCTTTTTCTTTTCTTCTGAAACCCTGTAATACACATTATTCAAAAGTTCATCTGCATAAGGCTTAGGGTAACGCCTCCTAATATCTTTTATCTCATCTTCGCTTCGATCAAGAAAACCACCCCTAATTACTCTATCTGCATCCTCTTTTCGAAGAAAATATTTCCTAATGGCTGCTTCTTCTTCGGAATTAGGCTTTCTCCATGTTTTACTTTTAGCATCGCTACTCGTATAGGGTAGGTACTTAGGTTCATTTGTCATACCGCTTTTATTTTATTGTTCCTTTTCATCATTACTTTTAAATCCGATTCTTTTTCTTTCCTGCCAATCTACTTGCTGCTTATCCTTATTTAGCAGATAGTTCAGGGCTTCATAGACATCTTTAAACCGCTTATTATATTTCTGCTCCAGCTTCTTTAGCTTATTGGTTAAATCCTTATGAGATAAAGCATATTGGCGAACAAGTACGAATGTTCTCATGATGACTATATTCACCTCTATTGCCTTTTTACTATTTAAGATGCTGGAAAGCATTGCAACGCCTTGTTCTGTAAAGGCGAAAGGAGTAGCAGGGCTGAATTTTACACCTTTAGGCAGGTTATCACAAATTGTGATAAGCTCACGCCATTCTTTTTTTGTGAGTTGAAACATGAAATCACTTGGGAAACGATAAGCGTTACGCCTAACAGCCTGCTTTAATGCCCTGTTTTCTACCTGATACATTTCTGAAAGGTCAAAATCTAACATCACTTTTTGACTTCTTATTTCGTAAATTTTACTTTGGATGGCTTGTAGTTCCATAATTGAATATTTATACCGCTTTCATTTTTTTATCCCCATGCTTCGTGCATGGATTCACTTTTACGATCTTCGGTAATGGAAACATATCTTTTGAAACTCTGGTAATGCTTGTGTCCTGTTACCTTCATTACTTCCTCTGCATTCATACCCTTTTCAAGTGATAAGGTTGCAAAGGTCTTTCGTCCTGTATGAATTGTTATTAACTCATACTTGGGGTGGATTTCAGATACCCTTTTGTTTCCTTTGAATATTACTTTCTCAATGGGAGAATCAATACCCGCTATCTGGCAAAGCCCTTTCAGATAGGTATTTGTCTTTTGGTCGCTAATGGTAGGTAATGGTTTATACCGGTCTTTATATCGTGCAAGTATTTCCTTTGGAATAGGTGTCAGGGGTATAGTCAGTTTCTGCTTAGTCTTTTTAACGGTGATCCTTATTTCATTCTCTTTGATATTCTCCCACCCTAAAGCGTCAAGGTCGCTGTATCTTAGTCCGGTGGTACATGAGAAACAAAATACATCCCTTACCCCTGAAAGTCTTTTATTAGCTGAAAGATCAATATTTAATAGTATATCAAGTTCCGATTGAGTGAGTGCGATAACTTCCGCTTGCGTATTTTTAACCTTGAAATCAGTAAAACCATCATTGACCTGAATGTTATATTTCTTCGCATAGTTGCAAAGCGTTCTAAGTACGGTAACCGTCTTATTTGCTGTTACCGTCCTAAAATCCTTTTCTCTTATCAGATAACCATGCAATTCATTAAATAGCGCATAATCTACCTTGTCGAAGGTTACCTGCTTTCGGGAATATTTCTCAAATTCCTGAATATGGTTTGAAACCGCCCCGTATATCTTTAGTGTCCCCGGCTCTTTGGTAGCTGCATTGTCATTGATAAATCTCTGAATGAAGTCCGTTACAAGTTCTGATTTTTCCTCTTTGACCTGTTCCGGTCGGCGTACCCTCTCAAGCTTATCTATTACCATTGAAACCGTGTAGGGCGTTCCCGCTTGAGAGAAACCGTCCTCTATGGTAGCAATATCCTTTATCAAAGAGGAGTGATAGTTATTTATGGCTTGTATTTCCTTATGGATCGGGAAATCAAACTCATAATGTTTGGCCGGCATCAGTTTTTTGGCTTCCGCTTTGGAGACAAAGACAGCCATCTGGTTTCCATTATCCCAATTACACGGGAATAATCTGGTAGAGGTCAGGTAGTTTTTTCTCTGTCCTGAAATTTGATAGACAAGGTAAATCGGACAGGTGTCATCCTTTAGTTTTTTATCGAAACGAAACCAAAAACGTACCGTTCCTTTTGTCGCTTTTCCCATAGTTAAACTAACTTTTTTGTAAGAGGTAGCAACAAAGGTAGCAAATCTTTGACAATTTATTTAAGTTTATTTTAGCTAATTTTTATAGCAATGTAGGAAAATCAATATTTACGGTAAAATTAGTTAACTAAAACTATTAGCAATTTGCATAGGTGTTAGTTCCGTTACCGCTACCAGCTTTTCACTAAAATGTTATAACAGACATCTCCTCCCGTCCAGCGGCCATGGTGCCATACAATTTCTAAAGCCTTATATACCTTTTAATTTCATGTGTTTGAAAGGCTCTTTAATCCAGTATATGGTTCTAATAATATATTTATGGTTGGGTGTATGACAAAATGCACTAAGCGGCAGACTGGATTAAATGGATGAGGGTTGTCCATTGATTACTTTTCCAACAGGCTCTCAGATCAGCGATGTACTGTGCTCCCTCCATGGACCA
>SCQT01000192.1 GCA_004322015.1 Chitinophagaceae bacterium | reverse complement strand
ATGAACTGGCTGATGGAGGGCAACCGGCCTGACGTGATCATCTCCGATCTGCAGATGCCCAATATAGACGGTGGTGAGCTGATCACATACTTATCCGGCAGCGATCTGTATCATGAGATCCCCGTACTTGTACTTTCCGGCGCCAATGAATCCGAGGTGGCAGAAAAATACGGAAAACTGCAGATTACAGGATTCATCGGCAAACCTTTTGATCCCGCTGAACTCATTGAAAAGATAGAACAGGCGCTTCGGTCACACGAGAATGCCGTCAATTCAAACGGTTCATTCCAGTGGAATTAGCGCTTTTATCTCTAAGAAATAATCTATCCTCAAACCAAAGTTAACTATGTCAAAAAATTCTATTTATCATTCCCCCCAGATGGTAGAGGCAGTGTTGCCCCATTATCCGCTGCAAAAAAAATCGAAAGACGCCTTCCGTATCTTATTTGTAGGTTGCGGAGAACCCGGCGACAGCCTGATCGCGCTTAAAAATCATGACCTGATCAGCGCACCCAATTATTACCAGGCCAATATTTTATTAAACCGCCTTCATTCCCAGTCCCACCAACTGCCCGATGCCGTTATCGGCTTAATATGCAGGGCGGACGCGAAAGGGCTGCGTGATTTTATCTCTTTCCTGAAAGGCGCCACAGCTTTTTCGGGCATACCCCTGATCATTATTGACAGGAAGGGGGTGCTGAGCAGAGGCCAGGCCAGACCGGTCAAAGGCATTGATGAGATCATCACCGGGGAAATGGCTCCCGGGAAATTGGGGATCAAAATAGCCTTGCTTAAAAAGTTTAAAGCATTAAAACTGCAGCAAAGCTTAAAAAGAGGACAGCTAAAAAACGACATTCCCAATGCCCGGCAAATATTATATAAGACTGACGGAGTTTTCAAGAGAGTAATGGATATGATTATTTCCCTGGTCGCGCTGATCATCCTGTCTCCCCTGATGCTGGTGATCGCCGTGGCGATAAAGATGGATTCCAAAGGTCCGGTTTTTTATAAATCATATCGGGCGGGCTCCAATTACCGTGTATTTAAATTTATTAAATTCCGTACCATGATCATGGAAGCGGACAACAGGCTGTCGGGGATGATGAACATGAACCAATATACTCCTTCGGAGAAACGGGATCCTGTTTTTGTGAAGATCAGCAATGATCCCAGGATCACCCGGTTTGGAAAGTTCTTAAGAAATACCAGCTTAGACGAAATACCCCAGTTATTCAATGTGTTGAAAGGGGATATGTCCTTAGTGGGCAACCGGCCATTGCCTCTGTATGAAGCCAAAACACTTACGACAGATTCATTAGCGGAACGATTCAATGCACCTGCAGGGATTACAGGTTTATGGCAGATCAGCAAACGGGGACAGAAAGAGATGTCTGCCGAAGAAAGGATCGCCCTCGACATACAGTATGCCCGCGCCAATTCTTTTGCCAATGACCTGCAGATCATGCTGAAAACCCCGAAAGCAATGATCCAGAAAGATAACGTGTAGCCGGATTTTATTAATTGGATTAGGTATTAAGGTCAGGGTCATTAACTTAAGATTTTTTTGTCAGGGCAGGAGTTTTGCCCGAAGGGCATAAATGTGAATGGCCATAGGGATTATTCACATGGCTCTACTAAGGTTAATAAGGTCTTTATTGTTTCCTGCTTTTATGTGGATAACCATAAAAAAGCTAATTAAACAGGCGGCCTCCCGAATTTTCGGGAGAAAAAAAGCGTGAAGAAACCGAGTCTATATACCAAACGAAAAAGGGGAAACAGTATTATTGGCGAGGTTCCCGGGCCGTCCGGCAGGCGGGCATCCGACCATTGAAAATAATAAAAAACGACCGGATGAAAATTTACATGGGAGGCGTAAACCTTCGACTATGCTCAGGGTGACTCCTTAAATATTATGGGTCATGGGGAGTAATAAATTTCGCGCGTATGCGAGACAAGTTCTTTGAAAATGACAAGTTGCCTAACGATTGCACGGGTCCTCTGGGCATTATAAAAAATGCGTTAAGAAAATTTGAATGGATGCCGCCTGCCTGCCGGCAAAGGCAGGTTAAAAAATGAAATAAATGTTACCAATGCCCAGCTCCATTTTTTGCTGGTAAGTCCTACAAATGCCTGGCATTGTTCATAAGATGGAACTTATTTCATTTTAGGCAGCTATTCAAATTTTTAGCAATTTTTTATGCAGCCTTGATTTTTTGGTTCTTTTGTATCAAGTCCGACGACTACCGACGTTTCAGTCGGTATAGCGATATTTATCGTCGCTCATCTGACGAGTATCGGGCTCCGTCAGGGACAAAAGAACAAAAGTTTAATATTTATATTAAGAACATTTCATTTATACAAGATCATTACTATTAACCTTTTGTATTATGTGTCATTGGCAGCTCCGAAAGTTCGGAGGTCGAACCATCATTTTAGTCGGAACGATGCTGCACCGATGCATCAGCACCGGACATGTAAACCTGACTGCCGTCAGGCAGGTTTTTAGCCTTTTTTCTCCCGAAAACTCGGGAAGTCTTGAATTTCCTTTGGTACTTTCCTTGTTTCAAGTCCGACGACTACCGACGTTTCAGTCGGTATAGCGATATTTATCGTCGCTCATCTGACGAGTATCGGACTCCGTCAGAGACAAGGAAAGTACACAATTATAAGGGTTATAAGCTTTGACTACCTAATTCTATTAACTAATATCCGCATTATGCAAAATCATTTCCCGCTTGTCTCCATCATTACACTTAATTATCATCAGGCAGTCGTCACTTGTGAATTTCTTGAATCCTGCCGGCATCTCACTTACCCGAACTACGAGATATTGGTTTGTGATATGAAGTCGGATGAAGATCCGCGGGAGATCATTCATCCGGAAAATTATCCGCATACTAAGCTGTACTGCAGCGGGCTGAACCGCGGTTTCGCCGGCGGCAATAACTGGGGAATGCAGTTCGCCAAAGGAGAGTATATTTTATTGTTGAATAATGATACTGAAGTTACTCCGGATCTGATCGGGAATCTGCTTATTCCTTTTGAAATTGACAAACGGGCGGGAGTCGTTTCTCCCAAGATCAACTACTTTGATCCCCCGGACAAGATCCAATATGCCGGATTCAACAGAATGAACCCCCTCACCGGCAGAACTAAAACAATAGGTAATAAAGAAAAAGACCGGGGACAATATGATGAAATAAGGCCCACCTTCGGCGCCCATGGCGCTGCCATGATGGTAAAAAGGGAAGTAATTGATAAAGTGGGGCGTTTCCCCGAAAGGTTTTTCCTGTATTATGAAGAATGGGACTGGTCAACCAGGATCCTGAAGGCAGGATACAAGATCTATTTCCAGGGCCTCGTGACGGTATATCATAAAGAATCCGTGAGCGTGGGCAAAGGAAACCCGATGAAAGAATATTACCTGACCCGGAACCGGATATTATATATGAGAAGGAACTCTCATGGCATCCGGTTTCTGATCTTTTCTGTCTTTTTTACCCTCTTCACCCTGCCTAAAACAACCTTAAAATATTTATTCAAAGGAGATCTCATTTTCCTGAAAGCCTTTTTAAAGGGAATAAATGATAACTTAAGAACATCCTCCCACTCCCCTGTATGAAAGCCTTTGGTTTGGGGTCTTTAGCCATTAGCCCTTGGCTTTTTCTTATTCCATAAATTATTAGTTTTCACCAAACAGCCAACGGCCAACAGCTAATAGCCAACGGCCCTTAGCTTCTATTCGCATTCAATAAACTATTAGTTTTCATTAAACAGCCAACAGCCATTCCGAACATTCGGAAGCCAATAGCCATTTTGAACTCCTGGAACCTGGAACTTCTGGAACGTGAAACCGCCAATGACCAACAGCCCACAGCCAAAAAACAATCGGCTGAATAATATTTAGAGGCCTTAGATAGAACTCTCTTATAATCCGCCGATGGCGGATGTCAGGATTGTAGCATGATCAAATAGGAAGATGGACAGAACCCGCCCCTGGCGGGTGAAAGGATTCCTGAAATCATTCAATAACGCCGGCCATGGTATTGAATCGTAATTTTCATCTAAAATTAAGATTTTATTTTATACCCTCCTCTCAGAATCATGTCACTCCTGCGGAGTTCTTAATATGGGAAATTGTTACCTTTTCCCTTTTCTACAATCTTGTCATCCGCGTTCGCGGATTCCCATCATCTCAAAATATTATTTTGCCAAACAATCGGCCAAATCATATTTTGATGTGCTGACGTATTTCTTTTTAATAAAATCGGCTTGTTTAAAGGCCGGTACGGCCGGTATTATGGTAGATGCAATATGAAAAGATAAGAGAAAGCCCCATCGGGGCGATATTTCTGAATCAGATTATTCATAAAACTCAAAAAGATATTTCTCTTCATATCTTACATCAAAATATGATAGCATTTACAAATTTTTCTCATGTATGAGAGCTTTTAGCTTTTTCACATTACATAAATTATTAGTTTCCACCAACCAGCCATTCCGAATCTTCGGAAGCCATTCCGAACATTCGGAACGAACATTCGGAACGAATCTTCGGGAGCCAACGGCCAACAGCAGACAGCCAACAGCCAACAGCCAATGGCCAATGGCCAACAGCCAACCTTCAGCCAAAAAACAATCTCCCCAATTCCAAAAATCTTTTATCTTTGTCGCCTTTACATTCCTAAACCTGTTTATTTGGCCCGAATGACAAAAAATTGTTTATCCTCATGAAGCCAAATTATTTGCATTCTTTATGTTTGCTGATCCTGCTCTGTGTATTCGCCTCCTGTGCTTCTACTAAGCATATTGCCTATTTTCAGAATATCAGTAATAATGTCAGGGACAGCGCCGGCGCGGTGACTGCCTCTTCTGTCACCCCCACCATCGAGCCTGATGATATCCTGATGATCAATGTCAACGGGGCCAACCCTGCGGCTGCAGCGGTTTTTAATCAGTCAGCGAACAGCTATAATTCCCCTTCCTATACAGGCGCTTCCACCACCACCGAAGACTTATACGGGCGCGCAGCCCAATACACGCTGGGTTATCTGGTGGATAAGAACGGTAATATCAACTTCCCTTTACTGGGCCGGCTCAACCTGCAGGGAATGACTCTTATCCAGGCACAGGATACCTTACAGAGCCGCCTGCTGCCTTACCTGAAAGACCCGTTGGCAAACATCCGTTTCCTGAATTATAAGATCACGGTGTTAGGCGAAGTGGAACACCCCGGCACATTCACTATCCCCAACCAGCAGGTGACCCTGCTGCAGGCGCTGGGTATGGCAGGTGACATGACCATTTTCGGTAAGCGGATGAACGTACTGGTGATCAGGGAAAAAAACGGCAAACGTGAAATAGGCCGGATCAATATGAACGATTCACAAAGCCTGTTCACCTCTCCTTTTTACTATTTGCAGCAGAATGATGTGGTGTATGTACAGCCCAGCCGCTCCAAGCTCTGGAATATGGACCAGACCGCCACTCGAAATATTTCTATCATCGCCTCCGTGCTGAGCGCCCTGGCAGTGGTAGCCACCGTTTTCAAATTGTAAAAAAGGGCACAATGATTGCTGATAAATGCGGGCGACGGATAGGCAACACAAAGAAAAGCTAAAAGCTAAAAGCCAAAGGCTAAAAGCCAAAGGCTAAAGGCCGTTGGCTGTTGGAGCTTAGTGGTTAAAAAAAACGTTACTTAAACAAAGCATCCTATTCATACTGAAATATTATACTTTTACTATTTTAAATTAGCATCACAAACCCCGGATCAACTATATGGAGGTGACCTCATATCCTGAATTACCTGAAGAACAAGCCATTGACCTGCGCAATATCATCAAGAAAAGCCTGCATCACTGGTACTGGTTTGTCATCGGATTACTCATAGCCTTCAGTATGGCCTATGCCTATTTAAGATATACCGCACCCGTATATCAGACGGAAGCCGAACTGCTCATCAAAGATGATAAAGGCGGGATCAGCACCTCGTCCTCCGCCCTGCAGAATGACGTATTGGGTCAGCTCAGCATGTTAGCCGGCAACTCCAATGTACAAAATGAAATGGCGATCCTTTCCTCCCGCACCATTGTCGGAAGGGCCATACGTGATCTGGGATTGCAAACCTCTTACTTCATCAAAGGCCGGGTGAAATCGAAGGAGATCTATAAAAAGACCCCCGTGCTTATCACCCCTGTTTTCCTGAAAGACTCCGTCCATACCCAGGAAATCAATGTGGCGCTGAATCCCGACGGATCCTATACCGTATCGGACGAGCATCATACGGATAAAGTGGAACCGGGCGGATCTTTCACTTTGGACAACGGTATTTTCCTGATCAGGCGTAACCCCGATCCCCTGCTCACAGACAGTGTGTTCAGACAGATAACGGTCACGGTAACCCCCCTGAGCGCCGTGATCAGCCAATATCAGAAGGATCTGACACTGACCCAGACAGATAAGGCCTCTTCCGTAATCCAGATGACCCTTAAAACTACCGTACCCCGGAAGGGAGAGGATTTTCTGAATATGCTCATCCGTGAATATACGCTGGCTGCGCTGGCGGATAAAAATAAAACCGCGGCTAACACCATCGCCTTTGTGGACGGGCGCCTTGATTCGGTCTCCAATGATCTGACCGGGGTCGAAAATAAGTTACAACAGTTTTTAAGCGCCAGTTCTATTGCCAATCTGGACGAACAAAGCAAAGTATTTGTGGATCAGGCGAGCCAGCTCGACCAGCAGATCCTGCAACAGCAGATGCAGACCGCCGTCCTGAACCAGATCCTCGAATATGTAAGCCGGCCGGAGAAAGCGCATAACCTCGTGCCCTCCACCCTCGGTATTCCCGATCCTGTGTTGCTGGCATTGGTGAAGAATTATAATGAACTCCAGCTCAGGCGCACTCAGCAGATAGAAGCAGGCGCAGGCCCCGAAAATCCCCTGGTCACCGTCATAGATCAGCAATTGGATAAGCTGAGGAATGATATTAAAGTGAACACTACTAACCTCCTGCACGCCGCACAGGATGCAGGGGCTAAGCTGCAGCAGCAAAACCAGGACTTCAGCGCCCGGATACGCAACGTCCCCAAAGTACAGCGTGAATATATCAATATCAAAAGGCAACAGGATATCAAGCAAACCCTTTATTTATACCTGCTGCAAAAACGGGAAGAAGCAGCCATCACCGAAGCAGCCAATGTATCCAACAGCCGCATTGTGGACCCGGCCCATACCGGCCTCACACCCATCGCACCTAAAAAACAGCTCATTTACCTCGCAGCTTTTCTATTAGGCCTGGCGCTGCCCGGCGGATTATTGTACCTGAAAGAATTGCTGAACCATAAAGTCAGCTCCCGGCAGGATATAGAATCTCAAACCCAGGCGCCCGTATATGCCGAGATAGGGCACAGTAAAGACCGCGGGCCTGTCATCGTGGCTTCCGGACTCCAGGGAGCCATCCCGGAACAATTCCGAAACCTGAGAACAAACCTCAGCTTTGTATTAGGCACGGTCCCCCATAAAGTGATCATGATCACCTCCAGCATGGGCGGGGAAGGGAAATCCTTTATCTCCTTAAACCTGGCGATCACGTATTCCCTGATGGGTAAACGGACGGTGCTGGTGGACATGGACCTTCGCAAGCCTAAACTTAGCGGCTACCTCGGGTTGGACCACCGGGCAGGAGTATCGAACTATTTATCCGGACAATTGGCGGCAGAGGATATGGGCCAGGCCATACAAGAAGGAAAGGATCCCCTGTATTTCATCGGCAGCGGACCTGTTCCCC
>SCQT01000191.1 GCA_004322015.1 Chitinophagaceae bacterium | reverse complement strand
TGTTTAAAAGACCCAAAAGTTATGAATGCTTCCTCCAGTCTTAATGAGCAAATTGCGTATTATCTGAAAAAGTTAAATCTTCGTCAGAAAGAGGCTATATTAACCGTTGCCAAGACTTTTATCAAAGAAGAAGCTAATATGGCAATTTATAGCGATGAGTTTATGGAAGAACTTAATCGGCGGGCACTTTCGCTCGAGGCGGGGTCTGTTAAGGGCATCGGTTGGGACCAAGTAAAAAATAATGCACATGCCGCTCTAAGATCAAAAGAGAAGTGAGAACAGAAAGAATAAATAAATCGCAATGAACAGGGCTATTCTCCTTTAAACTCCGGTTTTCTTTTTCCTAAAAAAGCTTTCACCCCTTCTTTGTAATCGCCTGTACTGCCGGCTATTTGCTGGCAATATGCTTCATAATTCAATGCTGAATCTAATGACGCCGTCATTCCTTTCTGAAGCATTTTTTTGATCAGGGCAATGGCTTTGGTGGGGGCACTGGCATAAAAGGCTGCTTCAGCATTTATCGCCGCATCCAGTTCTTCGGGCTTTACTGCTTTATTAATCAGGCCCAATTCTAAAGCTTCACGGGCAGATAATTTCGTACCCCTGGTTGCCAATTCAAATGCCTTTTGATAACTTAAATTCCTGGATAAGAAAAAGGAGGAGCCTGAATCGGGCACTAACCCGATATGAATAAATACTTCTATTAAGCTCGCATTTTCTGATGCAATGATGATATCACAGGCTAACGCTAAAGAGCATCCGGCGCCGGCAGCCACTCCGTTCAACCGGCAGATCACCGGTTTGGGCATTTGGGTGATCAAACGGATAATAGGATTGTAGCGTTTATTTACAGAATCACTGAAGCTTTTTACTTCGCTTCCCCTGTCCGCTTTCAGATCCTGCCCGCTGCAGAACGCTTTATTTCCCGAACCGGTAAGCACCACAGCACGAATAGCTTTATCTTTTGTTACCTGCTTCAGCGCATCCTGCAATTCAAAACTCATTTCATCGTCGAAGGCGTTATACACTTCAGGGCGGTTTAGCGCAATAGTTGCGACTGAATCCTTAGTTTCAATAAGAAGAGTGTTATACATAAAGTTTAAAAGTTATAAAATCACTTGTACCTGATCCTGCCATTAAACAAGGAAGCAATAAGACAATAAAACCATTAAACAACCTATAATGTTTCCTTCAACCATTTAAAAGATCCATGTTGCCATACCAATGCATCCTGAGGCTTTAGCACCCAATAAAATAATTTTATGATTAAGAAGCTAAAGATAGGATAATTTACTTGTCAATCGTTTAATCGTACTTTTGCGTTTTAAATAGCATCATTTGATAGAAAGGAAGAAAATAACCGAACAGGAAGAACGCGCCATTCTCGTGGGATTGGTGACAGACGGGCAAACCGAAAGGCAGGTAAAAGAATACCTGGAAGAATTAAAATTCCTGGCTTTAACGGCGGGGGCGCATACGGTTAAACATTTCATTCAGAAACTACCGCATCCGGATACGCGCACTTTTATCGGTAAGGGGAAATTGGAAGAGATAAAAAATTATGTAACCGGGAGGAATATTTCCATCCTCATTTTTGATGATGATCTTTCCGCTTCGCAAATCGCTAATATCGAAAAGGAGATTGGCATAAAGACCATTGACCGCAGTGATCTGATATTGGATATTTTTGCCAGGCGTGCACAGACTGCCCAGGCGAAAACTCAGGTGGAACTGGCACAATATCAGCATTTATTACCCCGGCTGAAAGGGATGTGGACACACCTGGAGCGCCAGAAAGGCGGCATTGGTTTAAGAGGCCCCGGAGAAACGGAGATTGAAACAGACCGGCGAATAGTGAATACTAAAATTTCATTGCTGAGAAAGCGTTTAGAGGATATTGATAAGCAGGCGACGACACAAAGAAAAACGAGAGGCGAGTTGATCAGAGTGGCTTTAGTGGGATATACTAACGTCGGGAAATCCACACTCATGCGCATCTTATCTAAAACAGAGGTGTTTGCGGAAAACAAATTATTTGCCACCCTGGATACTACAACGAGGAAAGTAGTTTACGGAAATACTCCTTTCCTTTTAAGCGATACGGTCGGATTTATCAGGAAATTGCCGCATCAGTTAGTGGAAAGTTTTAAATCCACCCTGGACGAAGTACGGGAAAGTGATATTTTATTGCATGTGGTGGATATTGCACATCCGCAGCATGAGGAACAGATAGAGATTGTGAACAGAACTTTGCAGGAAATAAGAGCTGCTGAAAAACCGACCCTGCTGATATTTAATAAAATGGACGAATATGAAAAACAGACGTTCGACGAATGGCTAAGTGAAGAGGTGAAAAAAGATTTGCTGGATCAGATGTACGCTCAATGGAAACACCGGACACATGACCAGGCTATATTTATTTCCGCTTTGAACGGAAATCATATTGATCAACTTAGAGAGAAACTGATCGAAAAGGTGCGTGATCAGTATAAAGTACGATACCCGTATAAAACAGTGTATTTTTAATACAGAGGATATGGAGTATTGACAGTTATATAGCAGTAAATTTTCCAAAATGAAGAAACGATTTTTTTATATAATCTTACCTTTTCTGTGCTTTACATCACTGTGTTATGCGCAGGAGAGCGTAGTGTATTCTCCTTTCACAACGGCTGATTTCAGAAATCAGTTTAATCCTGCGCTGATCAAATGGAGCATTTTGAATAACATGAAAGAATCGCTGCCGGATACCAATAATCAGTACGATTTTCAAAGTGCTTTCTGGCCTATGGAATTGATCTTATATAAAACGCCTTATGTGTATGAACGGTTAGCGTATGCTTTTTCAAAAGCTGATAGTTGTACGCCGGAATTCCGGAGGGGTTTGGTAGAGGTGGCTTATGCCAACTGGCCTGATCAGTTTCGTAAGCAGGTGGCCCGCCTGATGGTGCAGGCAGACAGTCCTAAAGTATTTGCCATCTGTGCCGAATATTTATGGAGAGACGGGAAATTTCCGCAGGAAAAAAGCAGGATCATGGCTTTGCTGAACCAGAAGTTTGATACGATGCAAAATAATCCTGTTTTGATGATGCTGGAGCAAAGAATCGGCGCGGCAGATGATCCTTCCCTGCCGCCGCTTACTGATATTTTCAGTGAGCAATTCGCTCCGGGATTAACTGTGATGTATAGCTTCCAGCGAAATGACAGAGATTATGCCGGCCTGGTGATTGTCCGCAAACCGGACGGGAGTTTTGTAAGAGATTCTTCGGGACAAATATTTTCTGTTCCGCAATTGGCACGTTCGATTACCAATCTTCCGTTTTACCTGACAAATGGAAATACTCCTCAGGGAATTTATCGTATGTCGGGATTTGCCGTTTCCTCCAGCAGATTTATAGGTCCCACACCCAACATCCAATTATCCATGCCTTATGAAATCCGTGTGGATAGCTTTTTGATCAGCCCTGCACCGGGTGATACTACCTGGGGCCTGGACGGATACAAAGATTTACTTCCGCCCTCCTGGCAAAATTATCAGCCGGTTTATCAATCTTATTATGCGGGCGAATGTGGCAGAACTGCTATCATCGCCCACGGTACTACAATAGATCAAAACTATTATCAGGGACAAATCTATTATCCGCAAACCCCTTCGCAAGGATGCCTTTGTGCTCACGAGGTTTGGTCTCCTGAAACGGGACAGCGGTTGGAAAGCGATCAGCAAAAATTGGATGATGCGGTAAAGCAAGCCGGGAACGGAATAGGATATGCGGTAGTTATTGATTTGGGCGATAAGAAAAGTCCGGTAAAATTAGAGGATATATTGCCGTATATTCGGGAAGCGGAGAAGGGATTGTGAGAGAGTATCTTTATTTTTCTTTTTGCTCCTTGGCAGTAGTCACTTTATTTTCTGGCGACTTTTCCTTTTTTTCTTTTTCAGGCTTTCTTTTTTTCGGCTTCGGTTTCCA
>SCQT01000190.1 GCA_004322015.1 Chitinophagaceae bacterium | reverse complement strand
ATTACCGCCTTTTTTTCTCTTTCTCCTCCTTGGGGATAACTTTATTTTTTACCCGCTAAACACCTTTTTATCCACACATTGTGAATTACTTATCCTTTAAAAAACTACCGAACCATTGAAAGATAGATTACACGCATTCATTTACTATAGCAAAGGTCAACACATATTTGTGAGCCTTCCTTTTGACATTAGCTAATCCATTTGAGGATGATAATAACCAACCCTAAAATGATTTCAACAATCATCATGGTATCAAAATATTTTCCGGCTGTTCCCACTTTGATACGTGAATAAAGCCTGCCCAATCCGGAAAAAATAACCACTATACCAATGAAGTAAACGAGGTCATTTACCTCCCGGAGATGAAATAATACCCATGCCATTAAGAATCCCAGTCCAAAGTATATTCCACTCAGAAACCTGAGCAGGTCATCCAGAACCGGCGGAACAGCCACTCCGGTGGGCATAAAGGGCTTTGCGCCTTTGATCAGCAAATTGGCTCCACCCAAAAAGCAAATCAAGGTGACCAAGACTAATAAAATTGTCAGCGCGATTTCCATATTTTTATTTGTTATGAGATTTTGTAAGTAAATATTTTCCGTTAGCTGCACCGGAGGCGCAGGTATATAAAAAAGTACCCGATTTTGAATTTGGTAAAAGGTTCCCTGTATGTGGAATGGCTCGCATGTAGAGGATGTGAATATTAAATTAAGGCTGGATTATAGAAACAATTAAACAATACCGGTAAATAAAGCAACAGCTCCCGAAACCCGGTCATAAAAATAAAGGATATCCTTAATAAAAATCAAATCATTCTTTTATTCAAAAGCAATAACTCACCGAAAGCCGGATTTGAACATACAAATAACCTTTGCTATCTGTTACTGTTGATCTCAAGAAATAATTTTTGCAAGAGTGATCACCCGTTTCTGTATCAGGAAACAATTTATTCCGATCAGGAATTCTATCATAAAAGGATGTTTTTATCCTTTTTTATTTTACCTTTGCGGGGTCAGTTCATCATTTCAACATAAAATCAATCATTATGACAGCAATAGAAACGCTGGATGTCACACAGATCGTACCGAGACTCAAGCATCCTACCATCTTTCAGCACTTCGACGCATTACAGGAAGGCGAAGCATTCGTGATCCACAACGATCATGACCCCAAGCCGTTGTATTATCAATTATTAGCGGAACGGGGAGATATTTTTAACTGGGATTACCTTAAACAAGGACCCGATGTGTGGGAAATCAAGATTGCAAAAAAGGATTTAGGCCGGGGTGAAATAACGGTAGGCGAAATTGCGGCCAAGGATTTGCGTAAGGCAGAAGTGTTCAGGAAATTCGGCATTGATTTTTGTTGTGATGGGAAGAAGCCCTTGAAAGAGGCCTGTGCAGAAGCCGGGGTTTCGGAAGCAGCCGTGAAAGAGGCGTTGGAACATTTACCCGCACAATCTTCCTCCGGCAGGCAAATGGATTTCGACAACTGGCAACTTGATTTCCTCACTGATTATATCGTGAATATCCACCACAAGTACGTGCGAGATGTAACGCCCATGCTGGCCGGTTTGGCGGAAAAGATAGCCGGTCATCACGGTCCGCATCACCCGGAATTATATGAAGTAAAAGATCATGTGACAGGGTTGTTGCAGGAGATGCATGACCATCAGATCAAAGAAGAAAAGATCCTGTTTCCTTTTATAAAGCAAATGTCACAATGTGAGCGTGAAGGTAAACCATTCACTTATCCTCCGTTTGGTACTATCGAAAGTCCGGTAGGAATGATGTTGCATGACCATAATGAAGTCGCCGCACATATTCACACCCTGGAAAAGCTGACTGATAATTATAGCGTTCCATCGGACGGGTGTGAAAGTTACGCACTGTATTACCATAAATTGAAAGAGCTTGATGAAGATTTGCATGTGCACATCCATCTGGAGAATAATATTTTATTTCCGAAAGCTATAAAAATGGAAAAGAACCTGGCAAACTAAAAACAGCTATACCGATGAAATTAGAGCAAATCTATGCAGGCGAAAATTATAAGATCTTAAATGCCGAAGTCCCGGGCGGAGGTACCATGCCGGAACATTATGCCACTTCCGATGCTTTTGTCATTATCCGTAAAGGGGAAGCGAGCGTTAATTTCGATGACGGCACACAGGCAACTATCAAAGAGGGTACTACCTATCTGATACCGGGCAACAAGCGTCACAATTTACAAGTGCTGAAAGATTTTGAAGCCTTCATAGTAATTGGACCTGAAGCAAAAATTGAAATGGCAAAATAGATAATGATCATCACTAAGAATACCAGGATATTAAGCATCATCAAAGAAAACAAGCGCAGTGTGGATGCCATTGCGGCAGTAGCAAAGCCTTTACAAAGACTAAGGAACCCGTTACTGCAGAAAATGCTTGCCGGGCGCACCACGCTCGCACAAGCTGCCAAAATAGGAGGATGTAGTATAGATGAGTTAGCAGTAGCATTAAAGCCCCTTGGGTTTGATTGGGTGAATGAGAATGAATCTGATGAACAAGGGGCTTTTGCTTCTACTCCCGAGTTTATATTATCGCTGAATAAATACCCTAAAACAATATTGGATGTAAGGGAAGATCTGGCTTCCGGCCAGGATCCGTTAAAAAAAATAATGGCTGCCGTTAAACAGCTCCCGGAAGGAAATGTGTTGGAAGTGATTAACACTTTTGAACCGACTCCTCTGATCAATTTGTTATCCAAAAAGGGTTATGAAAGTTATGTAGAAACGAAGAGTGAAAATGAAGTGCATGCTTTTTTTAAATCAAAATCAGGAAATGAAGACCAGTCTCAGGCGCTGGAGAATGAATTACCTGATTTATGCAATGAAGAAGACTTCCTGGAAAAGCTGAGATACTTCGGAGATAAAGTCATGCCGGTTGATGTCAGGGAATTAGAGATGCCGATGCCAATGGTCACGATCCTGGAATCCTTATCTTCACTGCCTGAAAAGCATGTGCTGTCAGTAACTCATAAGCGAATACCTGTATTTCTTTTTAATGAACTGAGAGAACGAAAAGCGGATTACCTGGTGTATAAGGCCGGTGAAACAGATGTGCGGTTGCTGATTTGGAGGAATTAAATATCAATAGCAGTCATGGCCATGATGTCACTCGGAACACAAAAAGCGCCATCGCCTTCGGTGGTGTTGCCTTATTATATCACCGCAGCTATAGTTTTTTTTGTCCTCACGCTGCTCATGTTGATCACCTCAGGCTCTTTTATTGGCCATTATTTTCAACCGCATATTCTCACCATCACTCACCTGGCGGCTTTAGGCTGGGGGACTATGATTATCTTCGGCGCTTCGCATCAGCTCTTACCCGTTGTCATGGAAGTGCATTTATTCAGCGAAAAGCTGGCTAAATGGTGCTATTTTTTATTATTGCCGGGTGTTCTTTTTCTGACGACTTCTTTTTGGTTTTTTGCCGTAGGGTGGACTATGGAATTAGGTGCACTATTCATTCTTTCTTCTATTGTGCTGTATGTCATTAACGTTTACCGCACGGCAAAACAAAACGAAAAATGGACCATCACGTCTGAATGCATCGTAACGGCTTCCTGGTGGTTGTTGCTCACGGCGATTCTTGGAACGCTGCTGGTATTCAATTTGAAATACGCATTTTTCCCCCGTGAACATTTATATTATTTGAAGATTCACGCACATTTGGGTATGGCCGGCTGGTTTCTGTTGATGATCATGGGTGTGGCATCCAGGTTAATACCCATGTTTTTACTCTCTCATCACGAACCGGGAAGAGCCGTCAGATTCGCTTATTATTGTATTAACGCTGCCCTGATAGGATTCATGATCATGGCTTTTTTATTTAACACGGAAAAATATTGGCCGGTATTTGCACTGATGGTATTGGCCGGCATGATAGTTTATGCAGTTTTTGTCAAACGTACTTTTGCTAAAGGCGTCCGGACGAAGAAAGTGGATATGCCCATGAAAGTTACCCTGACTGCCATAGGAATTATGTTCCTGCCTTTCATTTTATTACTGGTAATTGCCTTATTGCCTGCCTATGCGACAGAGGCGGATATTACTTTCAGCCTGGCCTATGGTATCAGCATCCTGGGTGGTTTTATTACTGCCATTATTCTTGGACAAACTTTCAAAACCCTCCCGTTTATAGTGTGGATGAATCGCTATAAAAAGCTGATCGGAAAAACAAAAATACCGCTGCCGCGTGATCTATACAGGGAGAGCCTGGTCGCTTATCAGTTTTATTCTTACCTTACAGGTTATATACTGCTTCTCACCGGCGTTTTAACTCATATTCACTGGCTGATAACAATTGGGTGTATTGGATTGTTATTTACAGCAGTATGTTATAATGTAAATGTATTTATAGCAGTAACACATAAAGTCAAGAAAATTCCTGAACTAAAAAGAACTACCGATGGCATTAGAAATTGATATTACGGATCCGCATGTTTCTTTAAAACAACAGGCAAGAGAGTTGTTGCTTCAGGTATATGATCCCGAAGTGGGCCTGGATATTATTAATATGGGGTTGGTGTATAATATAGATTATATAGAAGAGGAGAATACGATCCGGATAGTGATGACATTGACATCGCGCGGTTGCCCGATGGGTCCGATGATCACACAAAACGCGAGTGAGGTCTTGCAATCTGCATTTCCGGATAAAGATATTCACATTCACCTGGTGTGGGAACCTGCATGGTCGGCAGAACAGATCACAGAGGAGGGCAGACAGGCATTGGGGTGGATGTGATGGTTGCTTGAGGTTTGGGGTTTCAAGTTTTGAGTTTCGGGTTGGGTTTGTCAATAATCAATTCTCAATGTGCAATTCTCAAAGCAAAATAAAACATGTGTTGAAAAAAGAACAATCCATCAAACGATAAACTTTAAATGTTTTAAACCTTAAACTATTTAAACATGTCCGCCGAGCCTATTAAACGAAGTAAAGCGCTCCTGCCACTTTCACGTGAACATCATGTGGATTTGTTGTTGGCATGGAAAATACGAAAGGGATTGAATAATCATACGGAACACAGGAGAATGGCTGATTATGTAAGGTATTTAGAAGAAAATCTCATGGATGGACATTTCAGTGATGAGGAGAAATTGTTATTCGATCTGTTGCCGCAGGAAGATGAAATGTGCACCCATGCAAGAAATGATCACAAACAAATCAGGTATTTGATTGCGGAGATATGTGAGCGGAAAAAGGATGATAATCATTTATTCAGAGAATTATCCGACTTGGTGGAAGCACATGTGAGATATGAAGAACGCGAATTATTCCCTTATTTAGAAACCAAATTATCTTTCGAAAAACTGGAAGAGATGGAAAAGATTTTATCAGCAAAACATGATGTTTTTAATGATACCTGGCAAGACACATTCTGGATAGAGTAACTTAACCTATAACCCGGTTAAGCAATCAAACAATCCCGAATTTTCGGGACAATCAAACGATTTAGCAATTAAACAATAGAAAAATAAGATATGGAAAATCATCCGATGTTTCCCGAAGCTACACGGGAATTGAACGAAAAGAAAGCAGCATTAGCGCCTAAAAATATTGAGGCATGGCGTAATTTCAGCAGTACTGTATTCAAAGCAGGCGCATTAGATGAGAAGACAAAGCAATTGATCGCAGTGGCCGTTGCGCATACTACCCAATGTCCCTATTGTATTCGTGCACATACCAAGGGAGCATTAAGGAAAGGCGCTACTAAAGAAGAGATCATGGAAGCCATCTGGGTGGCGGCAGAAATGCGCGCAGGTGCGGCTTATGCCCACGCCACCATAGCGCTGGATGAAATGGAAATCTATACTCAGGCAAAAGTTCAATCATAAAAGGACATACAAGTATTATGATAACCCATAATTTAGGATACCCCCGTATCGGAGATAACCGGGAACTCAAAAAGGCATTAGAAGCCTATTGGTCGGAAAAGATTGGTTTAGATGAACTAAAAGATACGGGTAAAAAGATCCGTGAGCGAAACTGGCTTTTACAAAAAAATGCAGGAATAGATCTGATCCCTTCGAATGACTTCTCACTATATGACCAGGTGCTTGATATGTCTTTGAGTTTAGGGGCGATTCCTGCCCGGTATGAGAGGATGCGGAAGGATGGTAATTATGCTGAAGAAGATCTGTATTTTGCCATGGCAAGAGGATATCAGAAAGATGGATTGGATATCACCGCCATGGAAATGACGAAATGGTTCGATACCAATTATCATTACATCGTTCCCGAATTTCATAAAGGCCATCGTTTCGAATTTTATTCGCGTAAAGCCGTGAACGAATTCAGGGAAGCCAAACGAATGGGTATTGTGACCAAACCTGTTTTAATCGGACCTGTTTCTTATTTGCTTTCAGGGAAAGAAAAAGATAAAGGATTTGATAAGCTGGATCTGCTTCAGGGCTTACTCCCGGTTTATATTGAGATACTGAAAGCGTTAGCATCTGAGGGTGCAGAATGGATTCAGTTGGATGAGCCATTTTTAGCTATGGATTTGAGCGATAAAGCGAAAGAAAGCTTTGATCTGGTCTATAAAAAGTTGAAGGAAGCAGTTAGTGGAATAAAAATAATCGTTGCCACTTATTTTGAGGGATTAAAAGACAATGCGTCTCTCGCGCTTTCACTTCCTGTTTCTGCTTTACATATAGATTTAGTCAGAGATCCTCAGCAGTTAGACAGCTTGCTGGACAAAGTTCCGTCCGGCCTTTCCTTATCGCTTGGAGTAGTGGATGGAAGAAATGTGTGGATCAATCATTATGAAGAATCCATTTCCTGTATTCATAAAGCCATAGGAAAGCTTGGCTCAGACAGGGTCATGATAGCCCCGTCATGTTCTTTACTGCATGCTCCCTGTGATCTGGATCTGGAAACGGATAAGACATTGAAACGCGAGATCCGGCAATGGCTTGCTTTCGCGAAGCAAAAATTGGAAGAGATCGTTCTGCTGAAGCAATTAGTTCTGAATGAAGAAAATGAAACGGCGAAGAAAAAATTACAGGAAAATATACGGGCGGTAAAGGACAGGAAGACCTCAAGCATCATCCATGATAAGAAAGTGAAAAGCCGGATCGCAGGGATCAAAGAGGAGAATACTCACAGAAAACATTCATTTCAGGTACGTAAAAAGGTTCAGCATGAAGCATTGAATCTGCCGTTATTTCCTACCACCACGATTGGATCATTTCCGCAAACCTTAGAAGTAAGGAGTTGGCGATCACAATGGAAAAAAGGCGCTATCAGCCCGGAACAATACAACGATCTCATAAAAAAAGAGATAGAGCGAACGATTCGCTGGCAGGAAAAAACGGGATTGGATGTGCTGGTGCACGGTGAATTTGAACGGAATGATATGGTGGAATATTTCGGAGAACAGTTGGCAGGGATCACTTTCACAAAAAACGGATGGGTTCAGAGCTATGGGAGCCGTTGCGTAAAACCACCCATTATTTATGGTGATGTATATCGTCCGGCGCCTATGACCGTCGGGTGGATTTCGTTTACCCAATCTCTGACCGATAAGATAGTTAAGGGTATGCTGACGGGTCCGGTCACTATGCTTGAGTGGTCTTTTGTCAGAAACGATCAGCCGCGGTCGGAAACCTGCATTCAGCTTGCGCTTGCCATCCGGGACGAAGTGCTGGATCTGGAAAAGGCGGGTATCAGGATCATACAGATTGATGAGCCTGCCATCCGGGAGGGGTTGCCTCTGCGAAAAGCCGGATGGAGAAAGTATTTGGACTGGGCAGTGCGCGCTTTCAGGATTGCCACCACCGGAGTAAAAGATGAAACACAGATACATACCCATATCTGCTATTCCGAATTCAATGATATCATAGACTCGATTGCCGCCATGGATGCCGATGTCATTACCATTGAGTGTTCCCGTTCCCAAATGGAATTATTGGATGCCTTTGTGAATTTTAAATATCCTAATGAAATAGGTCCCGGGGTATATGATATCCATTCCCCCCGGGTGCCGGCCAAATCTGAAATGATCTTCCTCCTGAATAAAGCGAAGTCGGTTATTCCCAAAGAACAGATCTGGGTCAATCCGGATTGCGGTTTAAAGACAAGGAAGTGGGAAGAAACGGAAAAAGCTTTAGCCGGAATGGTAGAAGCTGCAAAAGAATTAAGAAATGGCAGCAGAGCATGAAAAATATATGAAAAAATGCCTGGATCTCGCCGCAAAGGCAAAGGCAGCAGGAAAGACAGCGGTGGGTTCTATTATCGTGAAAGATAAGAAAGTGATCGCAGCCGGAGCAGAAGGGGCAGAGGACCTGCCGGCTTTGTTGGCGCATGCAGAGGCAGTGGCCATTTTGAATGCAGTCAAATACACCGGCTCTGAAGACTTAAGCCAGTGTGTTTTATACACCACAGTAGAACCTTGCTTTATGTGCTCCTATCTTATCCGAAAGACAAAAATAAAAAAGGTCGTCTTTGGAGTCAGAACCAGGGAAACAGGAGGGATCAGCTCATCCTATCCTTTTTTACGTTCAGACAGCATCTCTTGTTGGTCAGGGGCTCCGCAGATCGTAGAAGGCATATTACCGGAGGAATGTGAAAAGATATTAAAGTAATAAACTTTTAAATAAATAATCTTATGAGAATAGATGGATATAAAACGCTACCCGGCGGATACAACGCCATGATGCAATTGCAAAAAACAGTGGATCAAAGTTCCATTGATCCTAAGTTGCTGGAGCTTATCAAGCTCAGATCTTCTCAAATAAACGGATGTGCTTACTGCCTGGACATGCATTCTAAAGATGCGATCGCCATAGGCGAAAATCCTCAGAGGATATATGTGTTGGATGCATGGCGTGAGGCGCCTTTTTACAGCCCGGAAGAAAAAGCTGCATTGGCATGGTGCGAGGCCCTGACACTTATATCAGATACCGCAGCTCCGGATGGCGTTTACGATGAGCTTCATAAGTATTTTAATGAAAAAGAAATCATGGAATTAACCTTCGCTATCATTACCATCAATAGCTGGAACCGGCTGGCAATAGGATTAAGACAGGATGTGGGCGGCTATGTTTCTCACAGGAAACCTTGAGTTTGGATCTGTTTCATGTAATTATCCTTTCCAATAAATAGATTTCCCTTTTAAGTAAATCTCATCCCGCAATATGTTGTTGTTTTGCAAAGGGGGCTTACTAACCAATCCGTGCATATATGATCACTACAGAACAGCTTCAGCAAAGTAATGCAGTCATGGAGGAAAGGATTCCTGTTTGGATACTTTACGGCACCACCACGGGGAACAGTGAACAGTTGGCTAAAGATACGGCAGAAGAGCTTTTGAAGAGAGGGGTGGAAGCCCGGCTTTCTGACATGGAAGATTTTCAGGTAAAAGAACTTCCATTAATAGAGAAATTGCTGATCATTGTGAGTACGGACGGAGAAGGTGAACCTCCATTGATGGCAACAGATTTTCTGGAATATCTTCAGAGTGAAGAAGCGCCTGATTTATCAAATTTATCCTATAGTATTCTGGCTTTGGGAGACACTACCTATTTCGATTTTTGCAAGGCAGGCAAAGACTTTGACTCTGTCTTAGAGAAATTAGGCGCCAAAAGGCTGTTTGACAGGGTAGATTGCGATGTGGATTTTGAAGAAAATTATAAAAAATGGATGGGTGCTTTGCTGAAAACAGAAGTTTCCTAAAAACGCTTTTATAATTTCCAATCATGAAGTACCTTTGCGGAAAATTTTTAATCCATGGCGCCGGCAAAGCAGCTCACCAGCTATCCCAAAGAAAAGATCAAAATACTTTTACTAGAAAATATTCATGAAGAAGCCGTCAAAGCATTTAAAGCAGCAGGTTATCCTAATGTAAAGCTGCTCTCCAAAGCGTTGCCTGAAGAAGAATTAATAAAAGAAATAGAACATACCCATCTGGTAGGTATCCGTTCCAAAACGCGTATCACGCAAAAAGTATTGGCAGCGGCGGATAAACTTCAGGCTATAGGTTGCTTTTGTATCGGCACCAATCAGGTAGATCTGAAATCGGCAACAGAAGCCGGAATAGCTGTCTTTAATGCGCCATATTCCAATACGAGATCGGTAGCGGAGCTTATTATTTCCCTCTCTATTATGCTGATCCGGAGAATACCGGATAAAAACTCGGCAGCTCATCAGGGGATCTGGAAGAAAGAATCCAAAGGCAGCTACGAGCTGAGGGGCAAAACATTGGGAATTATAGGATACGGCAATATCGGCAGCCAGGTGAGTGTATTAGCTGAAGGGATGGGGATGCATGTCATTTATTACGATATTGAAACCAAGCTCCCTCTTGGAAATGCAGTGCAGAAAAGATCTCTCGAGGAACTGATGGGCGAGTCGGATGTGATTACCCTTCATGTGCCTGCTTCTTCCACTACCAAAGGAATGATCACGAGGGAAGTAATCGCCCAGGCTAAAAAAGGCGCTATTTTGCTGAATTATGCCCGTGGAAATGTGGTGGATCTGGAAGCGTTGAGGGATGCTTTACAGGAGGGCCGGCTTTCCGGCGCCGCCATTGACGTATTTCCGTCTGAACCTGAAAAAAACGGAGACCGGTTTAATTGTCCGCTGCAGCAACTGCCCAATGTGATCTTAACACCCCATATCGGAGGATCCACGGAAGAGGCACAGTTTAATATAGGCATTGATGTTAGTTCCAAGCTGCTGCGTTACCTGGAGAGCGGTTCCAGCTTCGGTTCGCATACGGTTCCTGATTTAAGTATTCCCATACAGGATCACACCCATCGTCTTTTGCATATCCACAAAAATGTACCGGGCGTATTATCGGAGATCAATACGGCCTTATCTAATAAGGGTATCAATATCCTGGGACAATATCTGAAAACAAATGATCAGATCGGCTATGTCGTTTTAGATGTAAATGCAAAAATGTCCAAACAAGCTTTCGATCTGCTAAGTCATGTAAAGCATACAATTAAGACGAGGCTGCTTTATTAAAATGACAAAAAAGTAGCAGAAAAAGTTAAGATTCTATCATAAAATTCCGTAATTTCTAAATACTTTTATCCCCCATAAATTACGGAGAAAATTCATGTTCAGCTTACAGGGAAAGAATGCAGTGATTACAGGCGCCGGTAGCGGCATCGGCCAGGCTATTGCCAATACTTTTGCGGAAAACGGAGCAGAAGTCAGGATACTGGAATTAAGAAAAGAAGCCGCCGCACAGACACTTGAACAAATCCAGGCCAAAGGCGGGAAAGCGGCCATCTTTACGGGAAATGTCGCCGATCAAAAAGAAATGCAGATGCTCATGCAGGAAGTCATTCAGCAGGATGGGAAGCTGGACATCCTGGTCAATTGTGCGGGAATAGCCCATGTGGGTAAATTAGACCAGACTGGTGAAGAGGATTTTGACCGCATTTATCAGGTGAATGTAAAAGGTATTTATAATTGCATGTATGCTGTCATCGGTCAAATGCTGAAGCAGGGGAGAGGCATTATTCTCAACATGGCCTCCGTAGCTTCTTCAGTGGGGATAGCAGATCGTTTTGCCTACTCTATGAGCAAAGGCGCTGTCTTAACGATGACTTTGTCGGTGGCTAAAGATTATATTGACAAACATATACGTTGTAATTGTATTTCACCGGCAAGGGTACATACCCCTTTTGTAGATGGATTTCTGGCAAAAAATTATCCCGGAAAAGAACAGGAAATGTTTGACAAATTATCCAGGACACAACCTATCGGCAGAATGGCAAAACCTTCAGAAGTGGCTGCCGTAGCCCTTTTCCTTTGCTCGGATGAAGCAGGATTTATTACGGGTTGTGATTATCCGGTAGATGGGGGATTCATTAAACTCAATAATTGATTAAAGCATATTATTTATCCACAAAATAAAAAAAATGAAATTAGCAAGGCTAAGAAAAGGAGACACTATTGTTCCTGTTATTGTGACAGATGCAGGTTCTTTTGATGTGAGCGATTTCGGAGAAGATTTCGATCCGCAATTCTTTCATACGGATGGCGTAAGTAAACTAAATAGCTGGTGGAGTGAGCATAAGGACTCCTGTCCGCTGGTAAAAGAAAAACTGGCTTATGCACCTCCGGTGAAAAACCCCTCTAAAATAATTTGTATTGGTCTGAATTATGCCGACCATGCAAGAGAAACAAATGCCAAAACGCCTGAAGAACCTATCTTGTTTTTTAAATCAACTACCTCGATTAACGGGCCTGATGATGATGTCATTATCCCGAGAAATAGTAAAAAAACTGACTGGGAAGTGGAATTAGCGGTGATTATTGGGAAAAAAGCTTCTTACGTGGAAGAAAAGGATGCAATGGATTATGTCGCAGGATATTGTTTACACAATGATTACAGTGAACGTGAGTTCCAGATAGAAAGGGGGGGGCAATGGGTGAAAGGAAAAAGCTGTGACACTTTTGCGCCATTGGGTCCATGGTTAGTGACAAAGGATGAGATGAAAGACGTTGATCATCTCCGGCTATGGCTGACCGTCAATGGAAAGACCATGCAGGATGGCAATACCTCCAACCTTATTTTTAAGATCCCCTTTTTAGTGAGTTATATAAGTCAGTTTATGACTTTGCTTCCCGGTGACATCATATCCACGGGAACACCTGCCGGTGTGGGGTTAGGGATGCATCCACAAGTATTTTTAAAGCAAGGAGATATAGTGGAATGTGGTATTGACGGATTGGGGAGTAGCAGACAAAGGCTAAAGGCGTTTATTGTTTAGTGTTTAGTGTTTGAAGTTTCGTGTTGTTTTCTAATTGAACATTGAATGTCGTTTAGGATACTGGCCATCCCTGCCTATGCCGCCTGCCTGTCGGTAGCTACCCTGTACACACAAGTTTTAAATCTATAAAGTCAGATATTTGCCGAAATGATTTATAAAAGATGGACATGAATATATCTCCGTTAA
>SCQT01000189.1 GCA_004322015.1 Chitinophagaceae bacterium | reverse complement strand
CTGTTGCCGGGAGATTCTATCCACCTGGATATTGACTGGCATGATGAAATAGCTTTGCAGAGCGGAAGAGAAGGAATGATTGATTCGACTACTTATTATATTGCCTATTTCTATCCGCGTGTAGCCGTGTATGATGATTATAACGGATGGAACAGGTTGGATTTTACGGGCTACCAGGAATTTTATAATGATTTCAACAACTATACGCTTCGTGTAAGAGTTCCTAAAAATTTTATTGTGTGGGCGACGGGAACATTAGAGAATCCCGATGAAGTATTACAACCCAAATTTGCCCAACGCCTTAAAGAATCCATGACCTCAGACGGAGTTATCCGCATTGCCACTCCGGAAGACCTGGCTGCCAAAGATATTACAGCGCAAAATGCGGTGAATACCTGGATCTGGAAAGCTAATGATGTAACAGATGTAGCCGTCGGTATCAGTGATCATTATAACTGGGACGCAGGCAGTGCAATCGTTGATAAAGCCACCGGACGCCGCACCCTCATGCAAGCTGCGTATAATGATACTGCGAAAGATTTTCATCAGGCGGTGAAGGGGGGTGAATATACTTTAAGCTGGCTTTCAGAAAACTGGCCGGGTGTACCGTTCCCTTATCCGAAGATGACTGCTTTCCAGGGATATGCAGATATGGAATATCCGATGATGATCAATGATGCATCTTCAGACAATGAATTCTTTTCCATCTTAGTGGAAAATCATGAGATGGCGCATACTTATTTTCCTTTTTACATGGGAACCAATGAAAGCCGTTATGCTTTTATGGATGAAGGATGGGCAACTACTTTTGAATATTTAATAGGAATAGCGGAACACAACAAAGAAGAGGCAGATCAATTTTACAAAGCATTCCGTGTCCGCAGATGGATAAACGATCCTTCTCAGGAAGAACAGGTGCCTATTATTACTCCGGCTAATATAGAAAGAGGAATGGCCTACGGCAGCAATGCGTACGGAAAACCTTCGCTCGCATATCTGGCATTAAAAGATATGTTAGGAGATCAGTTGTTTAAAAAATGCCTGCATACTTATATGGACTGGTGGCATGGCAGACATCCCATTCCCTGGGACTTCTTTTATTCTTTTAATACGGCATCGGGACAAAATCTTGACTGGTTCTGGAACAGTTGGTTTTTTTCTCACGGCTATGATGACCTCGGCGTTGGAAAAGTTACAAGAACAAGAGAAGGATATTTACTGACTGTGAAAAATATCGGCGGATTTGTGATTCCTTTCGACGTGAAAATAACATACACTGATGGCGCTACGGAAGACATTCATAAAACTCCCATCGTTTGGAAAAAGAACCAGAAAGAAACCACCATAGCCATTAAAACAAAAAAGAAAATCAGTTCCTTAATCATTGATAACGGTATCTGGATGGACGCCGATGAGAGCAATAATACGTGGAAACCATAGTTACAAACAAAAACAAATTAATGGTAGTTTTTTAGAGTTGCCTGACCGTTTTGAAATAACTAACGGTCCTCTGATTTTTATACATTAAAGAATAATGTTTTCACTGCGGGATCAATGCTGGCTGAGTGGTTACTTTCATTATTATCCTGAGAAGGTCCGTGATAGCGATACGGTTTCCCTTTATTGCTGCTGTCCTGCGGCGCCGGAGTTTGGTTATCATTGTTATTGTTGTTGTTATTCAGGTCATCCAGGCTCTTTAATCCGTCTTTGGTCATTTTGTATTCTTCATTATAATCCCAATCATTATTATCATTGTAGTTCCAATCGCCGTTGTTAAATCCAAAGTGCCAATGACGATGCAAATTCAGTCCGCTCAGGTTTTCATCTATTCGGATAAATTTTCCTACCGGTACAAAAACTTTTAAGGAAGCCCGTTGATTTCTGAAAGGTATTCCCTGCGGAATAGAAAAACCGTCGGGTATATATAGAACCGAATCCAGTTGGGATACATTTACATTAATGTTATCCGTATAGCTGCGCGCTTGTTCATAGGAATATCCGTTAGATGCACGGACCAACTGCACATGGAAGCTGTCATCATTACTTTTAAGAATATTCAGCGTAATCGTTTTAAGGATGATAGTATCATCCGCTGCTTCTAAAAAATTACCGAAAGTGCTCCATCCCGACACAGCGACGTCCGAAGGCGCCCGGCTGATAAGCAAGTGCCCCTGGGACGGCTGTTGCATGGAAATATCAGCAGTTGCCCTGTAATTCATCCTGAAATCATTCCCTACCGAAATAATCAACCATACGGCACAGATGACTCCTATGATCCAGAGGACAAATAAGCTGATGCCTACATTCTTAGTTTTAGATTTAAACCCCGTAATCAGCTTGATGAAAAGCCAGATAATAGCCACTACCGGTATTCCTAAGGTCAGAAAGGTCGCAGGCCAGGCTAATACCTTTTGCAAATGCGAGCTTAACAGCAATCCTTTAAACGGGAACCACATGGATGAAAAAGCTGCGGTACCGATAAAGGCTCCGGAGATACTTATCAAGGCAATGCATATTCCGATAAGGATGACAGCCAGAA
>SCQT01000017.1 GCA_004322015.1 Chitinophagaceae bacterium | reverse complement strand
CCGTCAGTGCCGCTCTGCTAAAAGACGGTTCAATTATCTATCAGTCCGGTTCTTACCTTTTTATTTCTAAAGATGGCGCAGGGAGTTTTCAACCATTAAATGCCGGCATGGCTATTCCTTCAGGACAAAATGTCCATCATTATTCCCTTATTTATGCAGACAGCAATTTCTGCTGGCTCAATAATGGAATCAAAGGCCGGGTGAGTCAATTGCTTGCCTATAATTATAAATCACACACATGGAAACAATATGTCATTCCACATCACATGATGCTTAACCAGGGGATCAGCTATGGTAATAATACATATTGGTTCAGTGGCTATACCAGTGGTTTATTAAGATTGAATATTGTGACGGGTAAATATACCCGCTTTTTCCATGATGATAATGATCCGGGTTCCATATCTGATAATTCTATCTATGGCAGCTTCAGAGACAAGCACGGGACACTCTGGCTGGCCACCGAGGGGGGGGTAGATTATTGGAATGAAAAGGAAGATAAAGTCCATTATATTAATAATAAAATGAAAGGTTTTGAACAGTTCGGAGGACCTTCATGGGGAAGTCTGGCAGAAGATAGAGACGGAAGGATTTGGTTGGGGACAGTAGATTACAACACAAAGCAAAATGGCCTTTTCTCACTGGACCCTCTCACTATGAAATTTCACAGGTATAGCCGCCCCGCTAAAATGGAAAATGGAAATATCCCCATTTGGGATATCCTTCCACTGTCAAAAGATAAACTGTTAGTGAGTACTCAAGGAGGATTATTTGAATATAACTCCTTAAAAAGGCATTACTCAAAAAAAATTTCAATTCCTTTGCCGGCTGACTTAGTAAGGTTTCCAACCGGCTTTACAATTATGAAAAGAGACAGTATGAATAATTTGTGGTTCGGCTTATGGAAAAATGGCTTGGTACAATATAACTCTAAAAACAGGAATACCGTTTATTATCATACAGGGGCTTCTCTTCGCCCACATCAACTGCCGGATGACGATGTAGGCGGTGCGGCTGTAGATGACCATCATATCTTATGGATAATATACCGGGATAAAGATTTACTGACCGGCATTGACATTAATCACAATAAAATCATCCGTCAATATAACCTGGAAACTAACGGGAATGATTTTTTAAACGGAATGGCATGTATCTGTTACGGACCGGGGCGAAAAATCTGGATAGGAACAATAGGAAAAGGGTTGATTTGTTTTGATCCCGTCAATGGGAAAGTGGTTAAGGTATATACTTTTTCCGATGGACTGATCAGCGAAATCATTTATTCATTATGTGTGGATAAAAAGAACAGGTTATGGGTTTACACGGGAAAAGGATTACAATGCCTGAAGCCGGGAGAAGATGTATTTTATACCGTCAATACCGATCTGATGCCCCCACCCGGATCTATTGAAGGAGCTCCCATGATCGTTACACATAACGGTATGTTGTTTACGGGATATGGGAAAAATTTGCTCTATTTTAATCCCGATGAAGTATTATTTCCTTCGAATGTAGAACCTCCGAAACTTTTGTCTTTACAAAAAATGGGAAAAGAAT
This sequence comes from Chitinophagaceae bacterium, assembly GCA_004322015.1. GTDB lineage: Bacteria > Bacteroidota > Bacteroidia > Chitinophagales > Chitinophagaceae > FW021-bin31. The sequence continues at coordinate 12,241 of SCQT01000017.1, read as the reverse complement.
CGTTTCTCTCTCCGGAAACGAAAGTTATTTATATTCATCCGAAAGAATCTTACATCCGGGTCTCATTTGCTTCGCTCAATATGCTGCATAACCGCTTATTCAGATACAGTTATCGCCTGTCGGGATTTAATAATTATTGGATTAATTGTGGTAATGAAGGTAAAGCTACCTTTAGTCATTTGCCCCCGGGGAAATATTCTTTGCAAATGCGTGCTATGGTTTCAGGTCTCCACTGGAATGGTCAATATACTTCTCTCTCTGTCATTGTCATCCCATTATTTTATCAAACAACCTGGTTCCAAACGATTATTTTAGTGTTGATGATGATACTGATCACTTATCTGATTTGGTATATCTCTACACGAAAGTACCGCTTGCAGGTAATTGCCATGAAACGTCAGCAACAAATATCCGGTATCAGGAACCGCATTGCTCAGGACATTCATGATGATATCGGGGCCGGTCTGACACGGATATCCATCCAAAGTGAATTGCTGAAGCAGCAGGCGGTCAGCGAGAAAAAGGATTATGGTAAACTCTTGGATAATATCAGCAAACAAGCACAGGATATGGTGCGTAGCCTGGGTGAAATAGTCTGGACTATTAATCCGGTCAATGATCATCTTGGCAACATGCTTGCGTATTTTAAGGAATATATTGATCGTTTCTCCGAAGACAGCAAACTGCACTATAAAATCAACTTTCCTGAAACGGAGGATAATCGTTTTCTACATCCGGATATCAAACGCAATCTTTTGATGATCCTTAAAGAGTCGTTGAATAATATTATTAAGCATGCTGAAGCAGAGAATGTCATCATCACCTTTATGTTCCACGGAAAAGACAGATACACCATGACCATCAGAGATGATGGTATGTGTACCCATGAAACAGAAGCATGGCGAAAGGACGGGAATGGATTGTATAATATGAGATCACGCGCAGAGCATATCCACGCCACCTTCTCCATTACAAAATTTTCTGACAGGGGAGTAGAAGTTAAAATTCAAGGGATCTTTTACAGGTAAATTCACATCTTTATGCGATTGTCAACCATTTTTCATAATGCTTATCTTTGATTTATGCCGATCCGTGTTGCTATTGTAGATGACGATAAAATAATCCGCGAAGGGACTGCCAGGCTGATAGCAGGCTACACCGAATTAGAATGTGTCGGAGCTTTCGAAACTGCTGAAATATTCATGCAGGAAATAAAAATCATTCATCCCCAAATAGTGCTGATGGATATTGAGTTGCCGGGACATTCCGGCATTATGTGTATCCGTCATGTCAAGCCTTTATATCCCGCTATCCAGTTTATGATGTTCACGGTATATGATAACCCCGAAAGGATCTTCGATGCCCTGGCAGCAGGTGCAACCGGTTATGTCCTGAAGAATACACCACCTGAAAAACTGGTGGAAGCCATTATAGATCTTCATAAAGGCGGGTCTCCTATGTCCGCCCAAATTGCCCGGCTGGTAGTCAGCTCCTTTACCGACCGGGATAAAAACAGAGACGCTGTCAGCATGCTTACCATCAGGGAAAAGGAGGTACTGCATCTGCTTTCCCAGAGTTATCAATATAAGGAGATCGCTGCGAGACTCTATATCAGTAATGATACGGTGAGGACTTACATCCGCAGCATTTACGACAAATTGCAGGTGCACACCCGTTCAGAAGCCGTTAATAAGCTAAGGGGATCAGTATAAAAACCACATCTTTATGCGATTGTCAACCGCTTAACCGCATTCTATCTTTGTGTAAGATGTATGTGCTTATCAGGGATCCTCAGGAACTGTGCGTTCATTTATATATTGGATTCTAAGGAATTTGTCATGTGCGATGTCCTTTTCTCACTCGCAGAAAATAAAAGGAAATATAATATATGGGAGCTTTAGTAAATAAAGATGAGCTACAAGAGTCATTTGCTGATCTGCGGGGTGAATTAATTACCCGGGGAGATGCGCAATATGATAATTTATGCAAAGTATATAACGGAATGATCCATAAACGACCTACCATGATTGTACGTTGTAAGGATGTCAATGATGTGACTTCAACGGTTCGCTTTGCGCGGGATCACGATTATTTGCTGGCTATCCGTGGAGGCGGGCATAACGCAGGAGGGCTTGGAGTCTGTGATGATGGCGTTGTGCTTGATCTTTCGCTTATGAAGAATGTTCAGGTAAATACGAACACAAAAACAGTAGTCGTGGAAGGGGGCTGTACATGGGGTGAAGTAGATAAAGCTACTCATGAATTTGGTCTTGCCACCACCAGCGGTATTATTTCTACGACAGGCGTTGGCGGATTAACGCTCGGAGGTGGTTTAGGCCATCTTGCCAGAAAATATGGACTTACAATTGATAATTTATTATCAGCAGATATGGTGCTTGCGGACGGAAGTTTTGTGACCGTCAACGAAAGAGATCATCCGGATCTATTTTGGGCAATACGAGGCGGAGGCGGGAATTTTGGAGTAATAACTTCTTTTACTTTCCAACTGCATCCGGTAAAGAATGTGATATGCGGCCCGACGCTATGGCTCTTAGAAGATGCTAAGAAAGTAATGCAGTGGTACAGAGATTTTATTACTCATGCACCTGAAGATTTGAATGGATTTTTTGCCTTTTTGACTGTCCCACCGGGTCCGCCTTTTCCCGAACCTTTGCATCTCAAAAAAATGTGTGGGATCGTCTGGTGTTATACCGGCCCGAAAGAAAATGCAACGAATATATTTAAGCCCATACAGGAATTAGATCCGGCTCCTGCGTTTTACGGTGTCCATGAAGCTCCTTATCCGGCTCTTCAAAGCGCCTTTGACGGTTTGTATCCCCCCGGATTGCAATGGTATTGGAAAGCAGACTTTGTTACAGAACTAAGTGATGAAGCTATTGACCTTCACATTCACTACGCACAACAATTGCCTACTATGCATTCCACTATGCACCTTTATCCCATCAATGGGGCTGTACATGATATCGGCAAAAGAGATACGGCATTCAGTTTTCGTGAGGCAAATTGGGCGGGAGTCACCGTAGGAGTGGATCCTGATCCTGCTAATAATCCAAAAATGATTAACTGGGCAAGAGACTATTGGGAAGCCCTGCATCCCTATTCTTCAGGCGGCGCTTATATCAACTTTATGATGGAAGAAGGAAATCAAAGGATTCAGGAAACATATCGTGATAATTATTCAAGATTGGTTGAAATCAAAAAGCGGTATGATCCTCGAAATCTTTTCAGAGTCAATCAAAATATAAATCCAAATTAGTCGTGATAATTCGCACACTTGTAGCGACATAAATCTATATAACACTTGTAACCCCCCAAAAACATTTCTTATGCCAAACCATCAATTTATCGGCGATCATCAGGCGCCGGCTCCTCTAACTGCCGTTCGTACAAAACGCGCTATCCTGGGAACAGGAAAAATTCCCGAATCGCTGAAAAAAATGTCTCAGCAAACAGTCATCTACACTGAATTAAATAAAAAGCCGACGGTAGAGATTGAATCTCTTGAGAAAGAAGGTCAGAAATTATGGAAGGTCACTGTTCCATTAAGTGAGAAAAAAACAGGTGCCCGGCCCGGATTGACAATGGAAAGACATCCTGCTTCCAAATTCTTAAAGGAAATTAAAAAAGAAATTTCGTTTCGTTCCTTTAAACCGGAATGGATGGATGCATTGTCCGTACCAAGGATAAAGTTTGCAAAGATCGCCCGGTCTTTACGAAGGTTCGACGGAAGTCGCACCGAACCGCTGTGGGTGTATGACAACGCACGCTATGCCTTCGAAGATGATTCCTGGCCATGGGGCCTTGTAGGCCGCATATTTAACAGCGACGGGTTCAGCGGAACTGGAACCCTGGTTGGTGACAGGCTTGTTATTACGGCAGGGCATATGGTGCCATGGAAAAGCGTGGCTGCAGGGAGCTGGTGGATGTTATTTGTGCCTGCCTATTTTAATGGCTCCTCATTATTCGGTGCAGGGGTGCAATCCTATGTCTCAGACGCACGAGGCTACAATACCAACGAAAATGTAACCGGATATGACTGGGCAATACTTCGCCTTTATGAGCCATTGGGCACTTCCCTTGGGTATATGGGATATAACAGTTATTCCAGCGATTGGAATAATCAGCCGGTATGGAGTAATATCGGATATCCCGGTGATATAGATAATGCCGAAGAACCTGCATTTCAGCAGGGTTTTACCATCAACGATACAGATGGAGACAGTGATGGGGGAGAAGAATTAGAAACGGAAAATTGTGATCTGAATCACGGGAATTCAGGCGGTCCTTGTTTTGCATGGTGGAATAATGGTACCGATCCTCGAATTGTGGGAGTGGTGAGTGGGCAGGAAACAGAGTATAAATTTCCCTTTTCAAGTCGTAATGATAATGTATTTGCCAGTGGCGACGGTTTTGTGAACCTGTGTGCATGGGGCAGATCAAACTGGCCTGTCTGAATACTTTTTGAGATAGAAAATTATTTGTTAACCCCAAATATTTACATCATGGACACCCAAATGAATAAGCTCAGCCTGAGCGTGAGCTATGAAAAACCCCTTGCGGAAGCTATTCCGCTTTCCGGTTTTCTTTTTGATTGCAACGGCCTGTTGATCCAACAGCGGCCTGTCGTCAAAAATGTGCTGGAATTTAATTTAAAGGACAGTATATCTGCACTAAGACAACATCCCGATCTATCAGAGGTAAGAGTTTTCATTGCGCCGGCAAGGGATAAAAATATTCAAAATGTGACCAGCATTGCTATGCTGGAAAGTTATAAGCCTTACGAAGCCATTTTGAATAAAGATGCGGAAGGTAATTACAATATTCTTCCCATTCCTGTCTCAGTTTCTCAATTTTGGCCATTTTGTAATTGTCGCGTAACAGGAAAAGTGGCTAAATGGTTTTTGGTCGGTAATAACTGGATAAACAAACCTGTTTGTAAAGCAAGAGTCCATATTTGTGAAATTGATGCGATCCGCTATTGGATATATCATATTCCGGATTATATCATTGCAAAGATCCCTGAAGTTATTTTGAATCCACAAGAAGTAATTAAATTCCCTATTCCCATTCCTGATCCTCCTCCGTTTATGAAAAGTGATGTTCAGGTAATACCACAACGAACTAATATTTTCAGGACCGGTTCGTTTGAAGAAAAACAAGATCAAACTATCGCTAAGTTGCCTGCATTAAGCCCTGAGATAAAACAGCATCTGGAATCAGGGAATCTGAATCTGATCCGTGAGACAATTGCCGATAATTACGCTCTTTTGCATCCATGGTTTTGCCTATGGCCCTGGTGGTGGCCTTATTTTTACCGGAGCATAGAATTAGCGGTAGTCACCACCGATGCAAACGGTCGCTTTGATGCCAATGTTTCCTACTGGTGCTGGGGCGACAAACCCGACATTTATATTTGGGTAGAATATCAGATAAATGGTGTTTGGACAACTGTTTATCGTCCGCCGGTTCCCTGTTATACTTTCTGGAATTATACCTGCGGAACCAATATTAATGTACAAGTCACTGATCCGAGAGTACCGGGTAATTGTTGTTGTGATTGTCCCTTGCCGGGAGAATTGGTATGGATCAGATCAGTCGGCTCGACCAGTGTGGCCCATATTAATCAATTGAGCTTTCCGCAAGCTCCTCCGGGTCAGTTGATAACCTATGACCGTGTTGGACTTACCGACGCCGCCGCTATTTATGATGATTTTTTAGTAACCACGGTAGGGGATTATAAAAGGCCCTTTGGCTCCAGTCCGTCTCTTTATATGGGATTTGGGAACACCTTACCGAATGCGGGTATATATTATTATCGCTGGAGCTTTAAGCGTGTATCTGACGCACAATTAAATCCCGTATCAGATACCTATAAAGCCTTATCACCTATTGGCGGAGCAATGAATAAGGGTTATGAATATACTTATTTTGATTCGCATGGCGTAGAACAATTCGGAGCCAATAGTGTAAAGCTGGGACCTTTTACTGTGGGGGGAAATGATAATCTGTATATTATTCCGCCCGTGCAACCCAATATGGCTCCTTTTAATGTGCCGGAATCTAATCCGCTGTGGTGGGAACAAACATATAATATGAATACGATGTATTTTGATTCCTCGGCATTGCCTGGAGGGAATGGTTTATATGAGTTCAAGTTGGAGTTATTTGATAAATCAGGAAATCTTTTAACCAATATTCCAAAGGAGACTTTCAAGATACCGGATTATAACAATGCCGATTTCAGCGTCAATGCACCCGATGTGCTGTTAGAGAACCCTATAGGCGCTACTGCCGATGCATTTAATATACTGATGCGAATTGATAATTCCAAGTGTGGTGCTGAGATTTACAAGGTAAAAGTGAATGGTGCGGATGCTTCCACCGATTGCTGCGGATTTGTAAAATATGCTCCGGGTGGAGTGGAGGCTGATCTTGAATTGTCCTTCAAAGCAGTTCATCCTCAGGACTTTGCGGTATTCAGTTTCGGCGTGGATAAAGGAACCTGTGGAGATGTCCCAATTGCGGATGCAGGCGGAATGGTCATTGACAGTACCTATGCTTCAATAATTCCAATGGTCATTTACTCCTATCAACTGAACAGTGGGGTGTATGATAAGCATTTTACTCCCGCACAGTTGCTGGACAATTGTTACAACGGCGGAACAGGTAAAGCGGCATTTGCAGAAACACTATCGGTCATAGCGATGGCTACAGATGGTACTTACAGGGTTACGGCTCTTGATGCTCCTTACCAGGTAGCGGCATTCGCTTTAGAACCTTCCTGATTTAACGGATAACGCATTTTTCATTCATCCTTTAAACCATACTCTATGAAGATCATTCAAAGTATTTGTATTTTGTTGTTCAGCGTTTTTACACTGTCAATTTCCTGTAGCAAAACAGGACCGGTCGGACCGCAAGGCCCTCAGGGTCCGACCGGGGCAACCGGTTCACAAGGACCCGCCGGTACAAACGGGGCAACCGGCCCGCAAGGACCAGCAGGCACTGCCAACGTGATCTATTCTGCATGGTTCACTCCTTCAGTATATACAGTGACTACTGTTTTTGGGATCATTAATCTTAATTACAATATGGCGGCTTCCGGGATTACACAGGCTATTCTTGATAATGGAGCAGTGCTGACCTATGGGAAACTGAACGGATATAACCCATCCCTTTGGCCCACCAACCAAGTTGGTAAGTTGCCGATTATCATCAATTATCAGATCGGTACCACTACAAACATAGACACCTGGTCCGCTTATGCAACGGTCGGGAATCTCCGGATAAATTTAGTGAGCAGCACCAATGCCTATACTACGGACGCAGCCATCAACCATAGTCATAGTTTCCGGTATATTATTATTCCCGGGGGTGTGGCGGGGGCCAGGCAGTCTCCGCCGCCTGATTATAATAATTATGATGCCGTATGTAAATATTATGGGATACCGGAATAAGAATGCGTTGATAAAAAATAAGGTAAGATATGCAGCTTTAGAGTAAATTTGTAAGCAGGAAAATAAACTATCAATGTCAGTTTGATATGCAATCATCTTGCTGCATTCCATTGCGGGAACCATCAGGAGAAAAAAAAGCGGAAACGATTATCATCCAAAAAAAAATATCTGTTGAAGGAATGGTCCGTCTCCCCGGAGGAAACTTCCTAATGGGTACCAATGATGAAGAAGGTTTCCCTGCCGATGGTGAAGGTCCCATCCGAGAGGTCAGCATAGCTCCTTTTAATATAGACGAAACAACTGTAACGAACCGGCAATTTGAAGCATTTATAAAAGCCACTCATTATAAAACAGATGCGGAACGCTACGGCTGGTCTTTCGTCTTTTATGGATTACTTTCCGAAGCCATGCGTAATACTTATCCGCGGGTAGCCATGCAAACGCCCTGGTGGTGTGCTATTCAAGACGCTACATGGGATCATCCCGAAGGAAGGGATAGCGATATCGCAGACAGAATAGATCATCCGGTAGTGCATGTGTCATGGAATGATGCAACGGCTTATTGCCAATGGGCAGGAAAAAGATTACCCAATGAAGCAGAATGGGAGTACGCAGCGCGCGGAGGTTTGGTGCAGAAAAGGTTTCCCTGGGGAGATGAATTAACGCCCCACGGAGAACATCATTGTAATATCTGGCAAGGTCACTTTCCTGATTATAATTCTTTGGAAGACGGTTATTTAGGAACGGCCCCCGCTAAAAGCTTCCCGCCTAATAATTTCGGATTATATAATATGTCCGGAAATGTATGGGAATGGTGTAACGACTGGTTCAGTCCCGATTTTCATCAGAGAGATACAAGAATAGATCCTAAAGGACCTGCGGACGGAACCTCGAAAGTGATCCGCGGCGGATCTTTTTTATGCCATCATTCCTATTGCAATCGCTACCGGGTTGCAGCACGTTCTTCCAATACACCCGATAGTTCCAGCTCTAATATGGGATTCAGATGTGCCGTATAGGAGCTTTCCCGGCCCCGCTTCCTCTTCAAGGATATACAAAGTGCGCTTTTAATACGCTTGATATAGGGCTTATCTATGCTTTATCTATGCTTCATCCATACTCTATCCACAGAATATGGATCCTTATGTTATCTCAGGAATTCATTCAACTCATCGAAATATCATCCATCTGATCAAAAATTCCATGAATTCTCACCGGCATAGAAAACCCTGAGAAATATGCTTTAAATTTGACCTTTAAAAATTTCAATCAAGACATAATAGCTTATGTATCCCAGTATTTCAGATCTGTTGAAAGGACTTTTCGGCATCCATATTCCTTTACCTATACAAACTTTTGGGTTTTTTGTAGCCCTTGCCTTTTTTGTATCAGCATGGGTGCTGGTGCTTGATATGAAGCGAAGGGAAAATATGGGGTGGCTGACGGGAAAAGAACAGAAGCATTGGGTTGGCAAACCTGCCACTACCAATGAGCTGATCTGGAATTTTGTGATCGGGTTTATTATTGGCTATAAATTATTATATGCCTTGTTGAACTGGCGGGAGTTTTCTTCTGATCCTCAGCATCTTATTCTCTCCATGGAAGGCAACTTTATAGGAGGTATTATTCTCGGGGTTATTCTCGCCTATTTGCGTTATCAGGATAAGAAAAAACATCAGCTACCCAAGCCAAAGCAGGAGTCTGTGATTGTATGGCCTCATCAGCGCATAGGAGATTTTGTAGTGATAGCCGCGGTAGGAGGGCTGATAGGCGCCAAGATCTTCGACAGCCTGGAAAACTGGAGCAGCTATATGCAGGATCCGTTGGAAAGTTTTTTCTCCTTCAGCGGATTGGCTTATTACGGTGGATTAATAGTAGCTGCCGTGGCAATTTTATGGTATGCTTATAAGAAGCAGATTGACCGATGGCAATTAGCAGATGCTTTCGCCCCTGCACTCATACTCGCCTATGGCATGGGAAGAATAGGATGTCACATGGCCGGAGACGGCGATTGGGGGATATATAACAGCGCTTATGCCAACAATGGGATGGGAGAGACTGTCAAAGCCATACAACCATTTCAACATGCTTTGCATCAATACAGTAATTATTTTTTATCCCATTACGGAAGCTTCGAGAATGTGCGTCATGCCTTTTTTTTGAAGCCCGGCTTTTTAAGCTTTCTTCCTGATTGGCTATTCGCTTATACTTATCCTCATAATGTAAATACAGATGGGATACCGATTCCTGGATGCGTCGGGGCCCATTGCGCCATGCTGCCGATCCCTGTTTTTCCCACTCCCTTATACGAGCTGACTATGTGCCTGATCTTTTTTGCCATCTTGTGGAGTATCCGGAAAAAGATAAAAATACCCGGCATGTTGTTCGGAATTTATTTGATATTTAATGGTATTGAACGTTTCCTAATTGAGCTTATACGTGTGGAAAACAAATATGATATTTTCGGATTGCATATTACGCAGGCAGAAATTATTTCCCTTTTATTGATCGTGGCAGGGATCATCCTCATCTTATGGGTCAGGAAGAAGAATGAACCTTTAGTTCCGTTACCACAAGAAGTGGAGAATGTTTTGAGTAAAGGATAGACCTAATTTGCGTATTGATTAAGATTTGTAAAAATGATCTAATCAAATCACAAACCGCCATGTTAGTCTCAAATTTGAAACAACATGGCAGTTCACATTTTTTATAATCTTTTCACTTATTTCTTCTTCCCGCCCGGATTTTCTCCGGTATCGTTTTTCATCACCGGATTTCCAGGACGTGAGGGTGTTGCTGCCTTCGGACCAAATTCCTGCTGGATCATCTGCAATCGTCCTAAAATATATTGCGCCGCCCTGGCTTCCTGTTGCAAGTCTCCCGTAAACTGATCCTGAGATAATGAATTATAAAAAGTCAGTTGCTGGGTGCAATCAGCCATCACTGCATCTGCAATGGTTTTACCTAACGTAAAATCTCCCGCCATATAACAGGCTTGTGCATACAGCATAGAGGTATAATCATCAATATTGTTCGAGGAGGTCATACCGTAAGGATAATTGGCTGCCAGGATCTCTTTATTACCATATTCCAGCACCTGGCGCGCACTGTCTTTTTTGTCCTGTGCCGCCAGCGCAATTCCTAATCTGGCAAAGGCGCTCCGCAAATAGTACAATTCGCGGCGATTAGGTTCATCAAAATAAGTGCCCGGTATCTGAGCTCCTCCGAATTTAAATTCATGCATGATCACATTATACATCTGAGAAGTATTGATATTACCCAGACCCGGATTGAGAGTGTCCGCCGGATTCAGGTAAGGAACCAGCCTGTAGGTTAAGCCGTCATCCTCCGTATAATCGCTTAATCCCTGCGACAAAGACGGGCTAGTGAAATAAACAGGCCTTTTCCAATGATTGGCTGCAATAATGTGCAACTCAGCCAGATCATTTTTCTGAAAAGCGCTCAGCTTATCCTGGAAGATTACTTTAGGCACAATATACGCGGTATCTGCCGGTGATACCAGACTATCCTGAATAACCTGTTGTTTGTCCACCGGAATAGAGAAATTCTGTGTGGGCACATAACTCATGGTGTCGTTGGTATTGGGAAGCACAATCTTGGCATTGGGGTCATTACTATCCGTAAAATGCAATACATCAGCCAGATTATAATATTTATCTGAAGCTAATTTGTCTCCTACATAATACAGATAGTCTCGTTTGGAACCTATATATTTCTCTGTAGGCCAGTCCATCTCAATAGGAGCGCTTTCATTTACCTTTTCTTTCAGTTGATTGATAAACCAGTCTGTACCTAATAAAGTAGTTATTATGATCCGGATATCAGGTCTTACGTTTTCCACTTCCTGTGCATACCAAAGCGGGTATGTATCATTATCTCCGCCGGTAAACAAGATGGCATTTTTCTTACAGGAGTTTAAATAATCTTCCGCAATATCCCTTGCCAAAGTCTTATGATGGCGGTCATGATCATTCCACTCCTGGCTGCACATCAATACGGGCACAGCCAGCAGGCAAATGACGCCTGCTACAACGACGGCAGCCGTACCGCTGTTTTTTATGAGCTTATTTTTGATAAAATTATAAATGCTTAATACGCCCAATCCTATAAAAATAGCAAAAGCATAGAATGATCCCACGTAAGAATAATCCCTTTCTCTCGGCTGGGGCAATGCCTGGTTCAGGTAAAGAATAATGGCAATACCTGAAAAGAAGAATAAAATAAATACAGCCAGCGTTCTTTTTTTATCCCTGTTCAGTTGGAAGAAAAAGCCGCAAATACCCAACAGCAAGGGCAGCATGTATAATTTGTTATGCGCCTTATTATTCTTGAGGCTTTCGGGCATTTTACTCTGATCGCCTAATCGCAGGTTATCAATAAAAGGAATACCCGTTATCCAGTTGCCGTCGCGCACATTGCCCAAGCCTTGCAGATCGTTCTGCCTTCCTGAAAAATTCCACATGAAATAACGGAAATACATCCAGTCAAGCTGCCACTGGAAAAAATATTTCATCCCGTCAAAGAACGTGGGAGTTTCTCCCGGTGAAAGGCCTAACACATTTTCATAGAAATCCACGTGACCCTGGGAATTATCGCTGTCCCATGCTCTCGGAAAAAGGTGTTCATCGGAGGAAGCATATTCTAACTTAAGCTTTTTACCTACAATATCGTAGCGATGATCCTTTACATCTTTGTTATAAATGTATCCCGTGACTTTTGTACCGGAAGGCTTGGCAGTAAAA
>SCQT01000188.1 GCA_004322015.1 Chitinophagaceae bacterium | reverse complement strand
GTTGCGGGAGGAAGCTTTCCTGCCTGCCGGCATAGGCAGGGATTTTTCTAGATCTTTTGGTTACTTTTCCATCATGGGAAAAGTAACACCTATTCGATTTGTAAGAGAATCACCGATTAATTGCCATCTTGTACAATAGCAGATAATAATTAAAATACATAGATTAAAAGAATAGTTGTAATGAAAAAGATAGTAATCACTTTTCTCTTATTCCCGATCTTAAACCATGTCTTTGCACAAGAACATCAGACAGAAAATTCAGACACATTAAGTAACGTTATCAAAAATTTAGGAGGCGCTGTCTCTTTTCAGATTTGGCAGTATGATGGTAATAAAGTGGCGCAAAAAAATAGGATACCGGTATCAGGGAAAACCGGAAGCTATACGGGAAATCTTAAAATTGAAAATTCGTTGTGGGAATGTAAAGCGACAGAAGGTAAAATATCTGAAGATGGTGGTGTGGATATAAAAGCCACCTTCCGGGTTAAAGGAGGAACTTTAACGAGTGCAGGCGTAGCCACAGTGTTCAACTTTAACCAATGGTCTCGTAATAATTATGTGCTGATACCGGCGGCAGTTTATGATGGCAACCGCTTTCATGTAGTGAATAGCGGCTATATGGCGCCTTATCCTAAATCATACTATTATAATAAAGAGGTACCCTTACTATTTTCTGATTGCCCCAGGCTGTCTTACGAAGGAGGGAAGGCATCCAAAATTGAGCTGTTGACCGGCAATGCTTCTACGCCTGCTATGTGCTTTTATTCCCCTAAACTGCAACGGGGATTTATACTCCTGACGCAGCAGGGAACGCGCTTTGGCAATTCCAGCTTATTTGTTGAGGAAAATGCCGCACAGGATTCCGCCTCATTGATGGTCACTGCACCCACTGTCAGAGAACGTGTGGCCGGCTTTGGCAGCTTCACCCAAAGCAGCGATACCGGCGCTGTCTGGAAAACCGGAGATGAAGTAACGTTACAATTCCGCCTGTATAGCTTTCCCGCTACCGGCATTCCTTCATTACTCAAGAAATTCATGGATGTGCGCAAGACATTAACAGGACCCAATCATCCAAGAAACTTAACTCCATTTAGTGCGATAATGAAATTTACGGTTCAGCATGAAGACGCTGCCCGTTGGTATGAGAATCCGACCGGCAGTTTCTACCGCTCCGATAATGATGATAAATTTCAGCTCGGATGGGTAGGCGGCCTTCAGGTTACTTTTCCATTGCTGGCTTTGGACGATTTACTTCACCGCGGGCGTGTTTTCAAAAATATAGATTGGGTTGTGAATAGAATGCAGGGGGAAAGCGGTTATTTCTGGGGATTTTACGATCATGGAAAGTTGATCAGCGACCGGGATCATATTCCTGATGCAGCCATGGTGCGGAAAAATGCAGATGCGCTCTTTTGGATAACAAAACAGTTTCTTCTCTTAAAGGCTCAGGGACATGGCGATCTGATTGAGCCAAAATGGAAACTGTCAATAAACCGCCTTGCACAGGCTTTCACAAAAACATGGAAAGAAAACAGACAATTTGGCCAGTATGTCAATGTTAAAACGGGCAGGATCATTATTTTTAACTCGACAGCAGGTGCTATCGCTCCTGCCGGATTGGTGCTCGCGGCGCTCTATTTTCACAATCCTGAATTTTTAGGAGTAGCGGAAAAAACAGCCTCTTATTATTATGAACAGTACGTGTCAAAACTGGGATTGACAGGGGGTTGTTGCGGTGATATTTTACAGGATGCAGATTCAGAGACCGCTTTTGGACTGCTTGAATCTATGATGGCGCTGTATGATGCTACTGGTGATCCACAATGGCTTTCTAAAGCAAAAGTGGTCGCTGATCTTTGCGCTACCTGGGTGCTGTCCTATGATGAAAAATTTCCTCCCGGCAGCACGCTTGCTAAGCTACATGCACACGTGGCAGGCGCTGTTTTTGCGAGTGTGCAAAACAAACACGCGGCTCCCGGTGTGGCCACCTCTTCTGCTGATGATCTTTTCAAGCTTTATCGTGCCACCGGCGACAGGCATTATGCAGACTTGCTCAACGATATGACACACGCCCATGCAGAGGTGATGGGAGCTCCGGGCCGTCCTACTACAGGAATGGGTCCGGGTACTTCCATGGAACGTATTCAGCCCACTGATGCGGATGGCAAAGGTGCTATTGGCATGATCCTGCATACTTCCAATACATGGACCGAAACAAATGGTATG
>SCQT01000292.1 GCA_004322015.1 Chitinophagaceae bacterium | reverse complement strand
TTTGCCGGGCATTTATGTGCACCGTATCGTCCTCAATGCGCATCCCGAAAAGCGCATCGAACAACGCACTATTCGTCAATAAGGGGCATTTACATGGCTTGGGATCGTGAACAAATGGCGGCACGTGCTGCCAAAGAATTGCAAGACGGTTTTTACGTCAATCTGGGTATTGGCCTGCCCACAAAAGTGGCCAACTACGTGCCTGACGGCATGGAGGTCTGGTTGCAGTCCGAAAACGGTTTGCTGGGCATTGGCCCGTTTCCCACGGATGATCAGGTCGATGCCGACCTGATCAACGCCGGCAAGCAAACCGTCACCACATTGCCTGGTTCGTCCATCTTTGCCTCGGCCGATTCCTTCGGCATGATTCGTGGCGGCAAGATCAATCTGGCCATTTTGGGCGCCATGCAGGTGTCCGAGAAAGGCGATCTGGCCAACTGGATGATTCCGGGCAAGATGATCAAAGGCATGGGCGGTGCCATGGACCTCGTCGCCGGGGTTGGCAAGGTCGTTGTCCTGATGGAGCACGTTGCCGTCAATAAAAAAGATGGTTCCGAAAGCCTCAAGCTGCTGCCCGAATGCACCTTGCCGCTTACCGGCGTCGGGGTGGTCAACCTGATCATCACCGATCTGGGCGTCATGGAAGTCACCGACAAGGGCCTCAAGCTCACCGAGCTCGCCCCCGGCGTCTCTGTCGACGAGATCAAGGCCAAGACGTCTGCCAAACTGGATGTGTCGGCAGTTGCCTAAGGAACCATGGTGTCTTTGTTGCATTCTCTAGCGGCTCCGGCCGATCGCATTGCGGCCCTGCGCGGGCAGATGGCCCTGTCCGGGGTTCAGGCTTGCCTGATCCCCACGGCCGATCCCCATCTGTCCGAATATCTGCCAGAACACTGGGCGGCCAGGGCCTGGCTGTCGGGTTTTGATGGGTCGGCAGGCAGTCTGCTGCTTACAGCAGATTTTGCCGGCCTCTGGACGGACAGCCGTTATTGGGTGCAGGCTGATGCCCAGTTGCAGGGTTCAGGCATCGTCTTGATGCGTGCGGGTGCCCCCGAGGTACCCGACATGCTGGATTGGCTGCTTGAACACCTGCAGCAGGGAGACCAGCTGGCAGTGGACGGCCGCGTGCTGGATCAGTCCACTGCAACACGCTGGCAGCCGGCCTTGCAGGCCGCCTCGATCAGCCTTGTGCTTGGACAAGATCCTGTTGGCGCCATCTGGGAAGATCGCCCCGATCTGCCCACCGCGCCGGTGTTCGAGCACCTGCCGCCGCACGCCTGCCGCAGCCGCGCTGCCAACCTGGCCGAGGTGCGCCGGGCCATGCAGGCTAAAGGGGCTCAGTACCACCTGTTGTCCTCTCTGGACGACATCGCCTGGCTGCTTAATCTGCGCGGCGCCGATGTCGATTACAACCCGGTATTTCTGGCGCATGCCTTGCTGGATGAATCCCGCGTGCGCCTGTACGTGGCGCCTGCAAAAATTGATGCGGATCTGGCTGTGCGTCTATCTGAGGATGGGGTCGAGCTGCGTGATTACCCGTCGCTGGCAGCCGATCTGTCGCAGTTGCCGGTCGATGCCCCCTTGCTCGTGGATCCCGTGCGGGTGACGGCAGGTACGCTGTCGCATGCCACGCAAACCCGCCTGATCCAGGACATCAACCCTTCGCAGTTGCTGAAAGCTGTCAAAACAAGCGCAGAAGCTGCTCAGATCCGTCAGGTTATGGCCCAGGATGGTGCCGCCCTGTGCGAGTTTTTCGCCTGGTTTGAGGCTGCCCTGGCCGAGGGCCAGAAGCTTACCGAGGTTGATGTCGACACCTATTTGTCGGCTGCACGTGCGCGGCGCCCTGGGTTTGTCAGCCTGAGCTTCGCCACTATTGCGGGTTTCAATGCCAACGGCGCGATGCCGCATTACCGTGCCACGCCGCAGGCGCATGCGTTTATCCAGGGTGACGGCCTGCTCCTGATTGATTCGGGCGGGCAGTATCTGGGTGGCACCACCGATATCACCCGGGTAGTGCCCATAGGCACGCCTTCGGCGGCGCAGCGGGTGGATTACACCTCGGTACTCAAGGCCCATATTGCGCTGGCCCGCGCCCAGTTTCCAGTGGATACCCCGTCATCTGTGCTGGATACGCTGGCGCGTACCCCTTTGTGGCAGCGTGGCCTGGATTACGGTCATGGCACCGGCCATGGGGTGGGCTATTTTCTTAACGTGCACGAGGGCCCACAGTCTATTTCCGTGCGTGGCCATGCCCGAGCCCACCAAGGCATGCGGGCAGGCATGCTCACGTCCAACGAGCCCGGCCTTTACCGGGACGGCCAATGGGGCATTCGCATCGAAAACCTGATGCTGGCTGTGCCTGCGGCGCAAACGGCCTTTGGCTCGTTTCTGGCGTTCGAAACCGTCACACTGTGCCCCATTGATACTCGTTGCGTGGTACGCGAGCAACTGTCTGCCGATGAGATCCGCTGGCTGGATACCTACCATCAGCACGTGCGCAAGCAGCTGCTGCCCCTGGTGGATGGCGATACGCGCAACT
>SCQT01000187.1 GCA_004322015.1 Chitinophagaceae bacterium | reverse complement strand
AATTCCTCTGATAGGGCAGATAATATCTCCGCCTTGATTTGTGAAGTTTCCATGATTTAATGAGTTGGTTTGCCAAATTTACACCTTTACTCATAAAAAGTGCATTTTGTCATACACCCAAAAAAAATTTGGATTTTAACACTTCTTTATATTAAATTTGCTTGCAAATAGGGTTTTCATAAGATAGTAACAACACCGCTGCATTTCTATGCAGCGGTTTTTTTTTCTCCCACACCTCTTAGCCTGCCATCCTGTGAGAAAAGTTTTATGTTACTCATGGTAAAAGCCAACTGCACCGTAATACTTATACAAACGTTGAGCCACAAGAAACAAGCATCAGGTAACAAGGACTTTTCTTACTTTAGCGTTTATGACAAAGAAAATATTTTTACTGGATGCTATGGCGCTCATCTATCGCGCTTATTATGCCCTCATTCGCAATCCGCGAATTACTTCCAAAGGAAGAAACACGAATGCTCAGTTTGGGTTCACCAACACATTAATAGACCTTATAAATAAGGAGCATCCCACCCATATTGCGGTTGCTTTTGATACGAATGCACCCACCGGGAGACATACCGATTTCGAAGCGTATAAAGCCAATAGGGAAGATACCCCTGAAGATATTTTATCTGCCCTGCCTGAAATAAAAAAGATCATTCAAGGCTTCCATATTCCTGTCATTGAGTTGGACGGTTATGAAGCTGATGATATCATCGGTACTTTGGCCTTAGAAGCTGCAGCAAAAGGTTATATAGTCTATATGGTTACTCCTGACAAAGACTATGGACAATTAGTAAATGACAAGATATTTATTTATAAACCGCCTTTTCAGGGAAAAAAGGAGGAGATCATGGGAAAGAAGGAGATATGTGAGAAATGGGATATCAAAAATGTTTCTCAGGTTATTGATATGCTCGGATTGATGGGCGATGCAGTGGACAATATTCCCGGTATTCCGGGAATTGGCGAAAAGACTGCTTCCAAATTGTTGAAAGAATATAATTCTTTAGAAGGTGTGCTGGAATCTGCAGATAAAATAAAAGGTAAGCTGGGGGAGAAGATTAAAGAGAATAAGAAATTGGCCATCCTTTCCAAAAAATTAGCTACCATTATTACCGATGTACCGGTTAAATTTGATGAAGAAGATTTGATCATGTCTGACCCTGATAAAGAAGTGTTGGCAGAGATCTTTGCGTCATTGGAATTTCGTTCACTTGGCAAACGGGTGCTGGGAGATGAGTTTTCAATTACCCAGGCTACGCATTCTCCGGCTGAAGCTCAAAAGGATCTCTTCGGGAATGAAGTAAGTGAAGGAAAGAAATCTCAAAAAGAAAAAGATAAGGCAGTAGCGGTTGAAATACCTTTTGAAACGAAAGAAGCAGTTTCCAATGAGTCCATGGCAACGATTGAAACCACGCCGCACCATTATCATCTGGTCCGGTCCGACGATGAAATAAGCAGCCTGATCCAGGAACTGTCGAGAGAACCAGAGATCTGTTTTGACACAGAGACTACCGGAACAGATCCTCTTAATTCTGAGATAGTAGGAATGAGCTTTTCCGTCAAAAAACATCAGGGCTGGTATATTCCCATGCCGCCTGCTAAAAAGGAAGCCATGGTCATTTTGGAGAAATTCAGGCCCGTATTTGAAAATAAGACTATTTTATTAGTTGGTCAGAATATTAAATATGACATGCTGATCATCCGTCAATACGGATTAGAAATAAAGGGAAAATTGTTTGATACCATGCTGGCGCATTATCTGATCGAGCCTGAAGGCCGGCGTAACATGGATTTGCTATCACAGCAATATCTGCATTATGATCCGGTCTCCATCACTACGCTTATCGGGAAAAAAGGAAAAGGGCAGGGAAATATGCGGGATGTGGAATTAGAAAAAATTAAAGAATATGCCACAGAAGATGCTGATATTACTTTACAATTAAAGGAAAAATTTGTCCCGATATTGAAAGAAAAGGAAGTGGAGAAAGTCTTTAATGAAGTGGAAAATCCGCTTGTACCGGTACTGGCAGATATGGAATACGAAGGGGTCAGGATTGATGCAAAAGCATTGGCGGAGTTTTCATCCACATTAGAAAAGGAAATTACCGCCACCGAAAAAACCGTTTATGAACAAGCAGGGGTTAAGTTTAATTTGTCTTCACCTAAGCAATTAGGTGAAATCCTGTTTGATAAACTGAAATTGGAAGAAGTGCCTCAGAAAACACGCACAGGACAATATGCCACCGGAGAGGATATTCTGCAAAAGTTAGCCAATAAGCATAAAATCATTCATGATATCCTGAATTACCGGGAGTTGACGAAACTGAAATCCACTTATGTAGATGCGCTTCCTTTGTTAGTGAATCCTAAAACGGGAAGAGTGCATACCACTTACAATCAGGCTGTTGCAGTCACCGGGAGGCTAAGCTCTAATAACCCCAATCTTCAAAACATTCCGGTCCGTACCGAGCGGGGAAGAGAAATACGCAAAGCATTTATTCCCAGAGATAAAGATCATGCCATAGTTTCTGCGGATTATTCTCAAATAGAATTACGCATCATTGCAGCCATCAGCGGGGATACACACATGATAGAAGCTTTTAAAAACAACCAGGATATTCATGCTACCACGGCAGCCAAAGTGTATAAGGTTCCATTGGATAAGGTGACGCCCGACATGAGGCGCAATGCGAAGAGCGTAAACTTTGGAATCATATACGGAGTGAGCGCTTTCGGGTTAGCTGAAAATATAGGAGTCAGCCGGACAGAAGCCAGGGAATTAATTGATACTTATTTTTCCGAATATCCTGCCATCAAAAAATATATGGAAGATCAGATAAGATTTGCAAAAAAGCACGGTTATGTGCAAACCCTGTTAGGCAGGAAACGATGGTTGCGCGATATTAATTCCTCCAATAATGTAGTCCGGGGTTATGCAGAACGCAATGCCATCAATATGCCTATCCAGGGAACAGCGGCAGATATGATCAAGTTAGCCATGATTGCCATCTATAATGTATTTGTTCAAAAGAAATACCGCTCTAAAATGGTTTTACAAGTGCATGATGAATTGGTCTTTGATGCCTATAACGAAGAATTGGACGAAATAAAACCTCTCATTTTGGAAAAGATGAAAACTGCCTTACACCTGGATGTTCCCGTAGATGCTGAAATCGGAGTCGGGAAAAATTGGCTGGAAGCACATTAATGGCTTTCAGTTCGGCCTTTAATATGCCTTTATCCATGGTCTTTCTTTGGTATAAGTAATTGATTCATATATGCTTGTAATTGAAGATGGCTATAGTTTAAAAATGCGTGTTATTTTGTAGATTTGTAGAAAATAATGCAAGATGAATGCAAAAGAGATCAGGTCAGCCTTTAGTCAATTACCAGCGGAAGAAAGATCAAGCCTTCTTGCTGAACTG
>SCQT01000186.1 GCA_004322015.1 Chitinophagaceae bacterium | reverse complement strand
GAATAATTTTTTTAGCATAATATTTGTTGTAACAAATAAAGTTTTAACAATAATTAGTAAACCTCCCGGATATCCGGGACTAAAAACAAAAAAATATGTCAACAAAAAAATGGTCTTTGGATCCTGCACACAGCGAACTGCAGTTCAAAGTAAAGCACATGATGGTAAGCAATGTAACCGGCGATTTTCAAAACTTCCAGGTAGAGGTGGAAACCCCTGAAGAAACGCTGGAGAACGCAAAAATCAAATTCACTGCCGAAACGGATTCGGTTTCTACCGGTAACGCACAGCGCGACGGGCATCTCAAGTCGGGTGATTTCTTTGACAGTACAAAATTCCCGGAGTTAACATTTCAGTCTTCATCCTTTAAAAAACTGAATCAGGATGGTGAATATGAGCTGAAAGGTGACCTGACTATTAAGGATGTGACCAAACCCGTCACGCTTAAAGTAAATCATGGGGGTACAGCCAAAGATCCCTGGGGGAATACGAAAGCAGGTTTCAGTGTATCGGGCAAAATCAACCGGAAAGACTGGGGATTGAATTATAACGCAGTTCTGGAAACAGGCGGCGTACTGGTAAGTGATGAAGTGCGCATATTAGCTGAACTTGAAATGACTGCTCCAAATTAAATAGAAGTAATCTAAATAAAGCCAAAAAAGGAGTTTATCATGTCTTTTAAAACCATTCATAAAATTATTTCCGATGCAGAGCCTCATATGGTCGGAGACGGGTTCAGGGTATCGAATTACATCCCTGGTCCGCAAAACTATGCACACGAAACAAGTCCTTTCTTAGTACTGGACTATAATGCTCCGTGGCAGATCATTCCCGGCTCTGCTCACAGGAGGGGGGTGGGCGCGCATCCGCATCGCGGATTCGAAACCGTGACCATCGTTTATGAAGGGGAACTGGAGCATCGTGATTCTTCCGGAGCAGGAGGTAAAATAGGACCGGGCGACGTACAATGGATGACTGCTGCTTCGGGTGTCATTCATGAAGAATTTCAGACAGATCAATTTACAAAAAACGGTGGCACACAACATATGGCGCAGATATGGGTAAACCTTCCTGCGAAATATAAAATGGGTGCGCCAAAGTACCAGTCTATCACTAAAGATAACATTGGCGTATATCCTGTTGATAAAAACGGAAGCATAGCCCGGGTCATTGCAGGAAATTTTAAGGGTGTACAGGGGCCTGCCAATACATTTACACCAGTGGAAATGTATGATATTCGATTGAATAAAGGTGTATCCGTATCCTTCGAGTTACCGGAATCGTATAATGCCATGATATTAGTCTCAAAAGGAAAGGTGAAAATCAACGGAGTAAAGGAGGCGGAATTCAAAGATTTTATTTTATTCGGGCATGTAGGTGAAACTATCCAGTTAGAAGCATTGGAAGACAGTTATATCCTGGTATTGAGCGGAGAACCTATCCAGGAACCCATAGCCAGTTATGGTCCCTTTGTGATGAATACAAAGCAGGAAATATTAAATGCCATTGAAGATTATAATTCAGGAAGATTTGGAAAGATAGAAAATAAAAAACGAAATGAAGAAACAGCAGATATTAATAGTTAGTAAAACCATTGGAGAAAGCCCTGGGATGGTGAGTACTTTTCGCGAAGAACCGGATTGGCAGATCAATCTGGTTTCTTCAGCGGAAGATGCTATTACGCTATTTTATGCAAAACCTTTTGATGCCGTCATCATAGGAAAAAACATGCATTTTACGGACGAGCAAAAGATACGGGCAGTCTTAAATCATTGCTCATTTGAAAGCATTATTCAAAGAGAGGATAATGATGATCCGGAAGAATTAAAAAATGCCATCCTTCGCCTGATCAATGCCAGGAGGGCTGATGAGTTGAAGCATATTCATGTGAATGATACATTAAATGTCAATAACCTGGCGGATAGTATTAAAGTCACTCTGCCCGGGCAATGAGAAGCAATTTGTAACTCAAATGCCGTTTAGCCGGTTCATTAGAGAGTTCAGCTCACTTTAGCGGAGTTGAACTCTCTATTTTTTTGAAAATACACTCAACAAAATCAACCCCGGAATTAACCAAACGTTGAAATTTTCAAATGTAATATAACCTTCACCTGCTGTAATTCGGCGCTTCC
This sequence comes from Chitinophagaceae bacterium, assembly GCA_004322015.1. GTDB lineage: Bacteria > Bacteroidota > Bacteroidia > Chitinophagales > Chitinophagaceae > FW021-bin31. The sequence goes on along the minus strand of SCQT01000186.1, from coordinate 3,201 downwards.
TTGGTGATCACAATATCATGAGGGTGGTTTTCTTTTACAGTCGCAGCAGTGATTTTAATGAACTGCCCTTTTTGCAAAGTTTTAATATCCTTCGCTCCGCAGTAGCCCATGCCGGCTCTTAATCCGCCCACGAACATTTGTACCACTTCACTGAGGGTACCTTTGTAGGGAACACGTCCTACGATCCCTTCAGGAACTAATTTTTTAATATCATCTTCCACATCCTGAAAATAGCGGTCTTTGCTGCCTTCGCTCATGGCCTCGATGGAACCCATACCCCTGTATGATTTGAACTTCCGTCCTTCATAAATGATGGTTTCCCCCGGACTTTCTTCCACGCCCGCAAACACTGAACCTGCCATGATGCAGGAAGCGCCGGCCACAATAGCTTTCACCATATCGCCGGTATAACGGATGCCACCGTCGGCTATCACGGGAATATCTTTATTTGCCAACGCCTTTGATGCTTCCATAATTGCGGTTAGCTGGGGCATACCGGCGCCGGTAACTACACGGGTGGTACAAATGGAACCAGGCCCCACTCCCACTTTTACCGCATCAGCGCCGGCATCAGCCAATGCCCTCGCTCCTGCAGCCGTAGCTACATTACCGGCAATGACCTGCAGAGCGGGAAAATTCTTTTTCACCTTCTTCAAAGCATCCATGACACCTTTGGAATGTCCGTGGGCACTATCCAGGCAAACAATGTCCACACCGGCTCTCGTCAATGCGCTCACCCTGTCTAAGATATCTGCGGTGATACCGATAGCGGCGCCGGATAATAAGCGCCCGTATTGATCTTTTACCGCACGGGGAAAACTCTGTACCTGCATAATATCCCGATAGGTGATCAAACCGATCAATTTTCCGCCTTTATCAACCACGGGCAGCTTTTCAATTTTATATTGTTGTAAAATACGTTCTGCTTTTTTCAGGTCTGTGCCTTTAGGAGCTGTAATAAGATAGTCTTTAGTCATCACTTCGCTGACGGGACGTTTCAGGTTTTTCTCAAAACGCAGGTCCCGGTTTGTCAATATCCCCACCAACCTCTTATCATCATCTACGATAGGAATGCCGCCAATATGATTATCCCTCATCAATCGCAATGCTTCCCGTATGGGTGCATCCCCCTTTAGTGTAATAGGATCAAGAATAAGACCGTTTTCCGTACGTTTTACCTTTCTCACCTGTTCCGCCTGGCGTTCTATGCTCATATTTTTATGTAAGATCCCGATGCCGCCTTCGCGAGCCAGGGCAATAGCTAATCCGGACTCTGTCACTGTATCCATGGCGGCAGAAATCATGGGAATATTGAGTCTGATCTTCGCGGTCAGACGGGTGGAAATACTGACTTCTCTCGGTAGTACCTGAGAATGGGCAGGGACAAGCAGCACATCATCGAAAGTAAGGCCGTCGTCAACGAATTTAGCTGTAGGAGCAGGCATATGCAATTATTTAGTTCGGAAATAATTGCACGCAAAAGTACGACAAAATTACTAGTTTCCGGTGCGGGGATTTTTAATTACAACTTTTCAGAGTAGCTTAAAATGGACGGCTGTTATTATTTTATGGAAGTGATCCACCAGACGTTCCCATAGGGATCGGTAATCCCGCCGCTCCGGCCGTATTCCATGTCTCTTATTTCGTCTATAGATTTTGCACCTTCAGCAAGCGCTCTCCCGATGGCAGCATCTGCATCTTCCACGTACACGAAAAGTCATGCATTTTTCACAATCAAATAGGGCATTACCTGCTGGTAGCCCGTGGGAATTTTTACCTTGTGCATGGATAAATATTTACAATACTCCTTTTGTACTTGGCAACTGCATATTATTTACATCTCTTTTTACCGCCATCTTAATGGCTTTGGCAAATGCTTTAAAAATAGCTTCTATTTTATGGTGCTCGTTTTGCCCTTCTGCCTTGATATTCAGATTGCATTTAGCAGCATCCGAAAAAGATTTAAAGAAATGATAGAACATTTCCGTGGGCATTTCTCCTATTTTTTCCCTGTTGAATTCGGCATCCCATACTAACCAGTTCCTGCCGCCGAAATCAATAGCCACCTGAGCCAGGCAATCGTCCATAGGCAGGACAAATCCGTAGCGCTCTATACCACGCTTATTGCCCAGGGCCTTACCAACCGCTTCTCCCAAAGTAATGCCCGTATCTTCAATGGTATGATGTTCGTCAATATGCAGATCGCCTTTTACCTGAATATTCAGATCCATGTTCCCATGTCGGGCTATCTGTTCCAGCATGTGATCAAAAAAGCCAATACCGGTATGAATGTCTGCCGCTCCTGTCCCATCCAGATTTAAAGAGACAGCGATCTGAGTTTCCCTGGTATCACGAATTTGAATCACTTTCCTTACCGAAAGTTTGAGGAATTCATATATCTTATTCCAGTCCATCGTTTCCAGCGCAATCCACGGTTTTAATTCTTCAGGTGATTCAGGGATCTCTGCTGTACCATGTAAAGAACCATTATTTAACCATATAGCCTTACATCCCAGATTTTTAGCCAGCTTTACATCTGTAATCCTGTCGCCAATGACAAATGAATTGTCCAGATCATATTCGGGATTGTGGATATACCTGGTCAGCATGGCAGTGCCGGGTTTACGGGTGGGGGCATGATCCTCCGGAAAAGTAGGATCAATATAAACGGCATCAAACTTCACTCCTTCATTTTCAAACGCCTGAACAATTTTATTTTGCACGGGCCAGAAATCTTTTTCTGGAAATGACGGAGTGCCTAATCCGTTCTGATTAGTAACCATCACTAACTCAAAATCTAACCCGGCTATGGCTGCCATTCCCTGAAATACTTTCGGATAATACACTAATTTTTCCAGTGAATCAATCTGGCCATCTGTTGGTTCATGAATTAATGTACCATCACGATCAATGAATAAGATACGCTTTGACATGGATTTGTAATAGAATTATCTTTGAACAGGCCTAATTAAATCATTTCTCAAAATTACAAATTATCCTTCCAATTTTCTTATTGCCTGTATGAGTGCATCATTTTCTCCCGGAGTTCCTACCGTAATCCGGAGACAACCTTCACAAAGTTCCACCCTGCTTCTATCGCGGACAATGATACCTTTTTCAACCAACTCATCGTAAACCTTCTCAGGTTCATTGATTTTCACCAGTAAAAAATTGGCATCACTGGGAAAAACGGATTGTACA
>SCQT01000185.1 GCA_004322015.1 Chitinophagaceae bacterium | reverse complement strand
TAACTTCGCCCATTAGTTACTGTTTAAGTGTGGTAACTCAAACATAACTATTTTGGATGGTTCTTACTGGGCCATCCTTTTTTTTCTCCTTTTTCAATTATTTTAGTCGGACAATAGTGAAAAATTATATCACTGTTGCGAAAGATGGTACCGGTGATTTCACGTCTATCCAAAAAGCTATTGAATCCTGCAAATTATTAATTGCAGATTTGAGAGGTATAGGCGAGACGTCGGATGAATCAGATAAGAACGATAAAAAGTATGATAATGCTGCCTATCGGAATTCCATGCTATCTTATTCATTGGGAAACCATTGCCGGGTCAACGGGTAAAAGATATCATTAGTTTACTGAATTATATCAAAACGGATTCTCTCCTGCAACATCTTCCGGCGGAGATTTATGCTTCAGGCCCTGCAGCGGAAGCAGCATTATTTGCAGTGGCTATAGATTAACTCATTAATAAATTAATGTTATCAAATACTATTTTATCTTTTTATAAGATGATGAAACATCCGATGATGAAAAATCAATAGGCTTATGTCGTCCTGGACGTGCTCGAATATTCTGATCTGCCGGATGTGGTAATATTTACCGGAAAAGAGAAAGTGCAATATTTAAAGTGAAAAGATATTTCGGTAACGTTATCGGTAACGATTGCGTAAATAAACATGATCAATTCCTTTCTTATGGCTGGTTATTATTATAGTTTTGAAACAAATACTCAATATTTTGCATTCCAGCCTTTCATATCATAAAAAACCAAAGATATCCAATATTCGAAGGGTACACATAATGGGGTGCATTCTTGTTATTGACTGTTTGCTGTGTTCACGGAACACTGAGACACAAACTTTATTGCAATGGTCGGAAAAGATGGCGAATACTGCGATGCCTTTGTGGAAAGACCCGCACCTTTCGGGCGAAGCATCTTTTTCAAAGTGGAGTCATGGTGAAGGAGTGATACTGAAAGGAATGGAAGGGTTATGGAGGCTGACCGGTAATGGAGATTATTTTCGTTATCTCCAGCATAGCATGGATTATTTTGTGGATGATGCAGGAAATTGCCAAAAGAATATCAAAATTATCAGGCTGCCTGCGATCTGACAAATTGATTAATAACCGAAGCCGCAAGATATAAAATGAATTAAAAGAAAGATAAAAAATTACCGGGAATAAATAAATATGAAGATTTCAAAAAAGACAATAGATCAAATTAAACCTGCAGTAGAAGTACAAATACCTCATTCTGGATCTTTCCGGCTACCTGAAAAAGTATTGCAATTTGGTACCGGCGTGCTGCTTCGCGGACTTCCCGATTATTTTATAGATCAGGCGAATAAGCAGGGGATATTCAATGGACGCATTGTCATGGTAAAATCTACTGACCATGGCGACACACATAGCTTTGATCTGCAGGATAATATTTATACATTATGCGTAAGGGGACTTCAAAACGGTGGCAAGGTAGAAGAATATTTTTTAAATAATGCTGTTTCGCGTGTTTTAAATGCTCAATCGGATTGGGATCAAATATTACAATGCGCGGCGCTGAAAGCTATGGAGATCGTTATTTCCAATACTACGGAAGTGGGGATCCAATTGACGGAAGATGATATCACCAGGAAGCCTCCTGCATCCTTTCCGGGGAAATTGTTAGGCTTTTTGTATGCCCGTTATCAGGCGTTTGGAGGAGATAAAGAAAGCGGCATGGTTATTATTCCGACAGAGTTGATCAGTGATAACGGATTAAAACTGAAGAATATTCTGATACAGCTTGCCGAAAAAAATAGTTTATCTCAGTCCTTTATTCATTGGCTCACTACCTGCAATACCTTTTGTAATTCACTCGTGGATCGCATTGTGCCGGGTAAGCCTGACAAAGCAGATAAAGAAGAAATTGAGAAGAAATTGGGATATGAAGATGATTTGCTGATCTGTGCCGAACCTTACCGGCTATGGGCGATCGAGAGTCCTGACAGCAAGACTGCTGAAATTCTTTCTTTTGGTATAACTGCTAAAGGTATTATCCTTTCTGAAGACATCAGCAAAAACAGGGAGTTGAAGTTACGTTTGTTGAATGGGACACACACTTTTAGCTGCGCTATGGCCTATCTTAAAGGCTTTGAAACAGTGAAAGAAACGACAGGTGATCCCGCTATGAATTTTTTTATTCGAAGCCTGATGAGAGAAGAAATAGTTCCTTCCGTAACCGGAGACAAAATAGGAGAGGATGAAGCCCTCCGTTTTTCGACCGACGTATTGGACCGTTTCAGTAATCCGTATATGATCCACCGTTGGCTCAGCATTGCCGTTCAATATACTTTCAAACTGAGAATGCGATGTGTGCCTGTTTTATTATCTTATTATAACAGAACACATGAAATACCCCGTCTCATGGCTCAAAGTTTTGCAGCCTATATTATTTTTATGAAAAGTGAGAAGCGTCATGATGGCCTGTTTTATGGATCCTATGGAGACAAAGAATACCTTATCCAGGATGATTATGCCTTATTCCTTCATCAATGGTGGAATCAATTTCCGAAAAATCCTGTGAAGGCTGTTCTAAGCGATATCCGGCTTTGGGGGATAAACCTGAGCGAAGTACTGGGTCTGGTAGAAGAAATAGAAAAATACATTTCCTTATGGGGTGAGGCCAACAAGATCATCCTTGCTGCATTTAATGAGAATGAGGACTTATTATAAGGTTTAGTCTTGCAATTGGGTTATTCAACCTATCCTTCTCCGATTAAAGTCCCGAAAATACTTGTATAATACCAGCCTAATACCTATTTTTGTTCGGATTTTTATAACCTTTATCCTGTAATAATCATATCCTTGAAATGTAAGATGAAAAACCGGTGATGCACTAATTTTTTACCTTTTAAATAATTGTTGAATCATAAGCAGACATTGGTCTGAAGATAGCTTATACCAGACTGTCTAAGGTGTAAAGGTTTTTTCCATACTTGGTTTCAGGGAGCTAAGCACCGGATATCACGTGACTACAATGTGATATCGGGTATGATAATATGAAAAAACTACTTTTTTTCATAGCTTCATTATGGCTCTCCCTGACAGCCATGGCCCAATCCGTTTCAGTTACGGGCCCCACTGTCATTTGTGACAGTACCTTTGCCACTTTTGATTGTGATCCGGTGTACAATGGAACATTTGTAAGTATCCAATGGACGATACTGAATGCCACTTTTATTGCGGGAATCCCGACAAGCACTAATCCCAATGACAGGAGCATTACTGTGAAGTTCAAGGATACCGGGACCTACACCGTTTCCGTTTCTTACACTTATCTTAATTCTTCTAACGTTAAAAAAGTCCTGAACAACAGCAAGTCTATTCAGGTGATAGACTGTCCCTCGACAGATTGCCAGGGGACAAAAGCTTCCGCTCCTTTTTTATCAGAAGATTTCGGCACACTGCCGGTTGATTCTCTCAGGGAACCGCTCCCCCCGGGCTACACTTCGTACACTTATAATTCCTCTACTCCGGTAAACGATGGATATTATATTATTTCGAATAATACCAATAACGGGCGTCCCGAATGGGTGACTTCAACCGATCATACCGGGAATCCAAGGGGGAATATGATGATTGTGAATGCCAGTTACCAGCCGGATACTTTCTACTCCAGGATTATCAACGGATTATGCGGCGGCGCGCAGTATTCTTTTAGCGCCTGGCTGATGAATGTGGACAGCAGGCAGGTATTGCAAAGCACCTGCGCAGGCGTCAATATTTTTCCCAATGTGGCATTTGAAGTGCTGGATGCAAAGACCGGCTTCCCCTTAGGGTTGGTTTACACTCAGGATGTATCCATGAAATTGAAGAATGATATAAATGGTAATCCTGTGGACGACCCGACCTGGCAGCAATACGGCTTTGGATTTAAAACTCCTGTGGGCATTGACAGCATTAAGTTGCTCATGTATAATAAAGCTCCGGGAGGATGCGGGAATGACATTGCCATTGATGATATCAAATTCACTTATTGCGGGCCGGAGTTAAAGGCTTATTTCAGGCAACCCGGTATTACAGGGGATACTGTTTGCGCAGGCAAGCCGGATACAATCTTTTCTTATGTTACCCCGGCTTACTTTACTAATCCGAGCTATCAATGGCAAAAAAGTAAGGACGAGGTTAACTGGACTGATATTCCAGGTGCAACCAATGCCGATTATATATTCCCTGTCACGGATACTTCAGACAGTTACTATTATCGTTTTCTGGCTGCGGATTCGGGAAATATAGGGAAATCAACCTGTAACTCACCTTCTAATATAGTGGATCTACTGGTACTGCGCGCTCCTTATGTGAATCCGGGGGACACGCTCATCTGCTATGGCGGGACAGCCACCTTGCGGGCTCAACCGGGTTATAGTTCTTATATTTGGAGTACCGGCGATACCACTTCCTCAATCTCTGTAAGCCCCGCCTCTACTACTAAATATTATATAACAGCTACACTTTCTTCAGGCGCAGCGGGTAGTTGTACGGATACGGATTCTGCACTGGTCACAGTTTTCAACCCTAATTTATTCATATTACCCGCCGATACCGGTATGTGTACAGGGGATACCATTGTACTAAATGCCAATCCGCTGAACCTGACTTATACTAACCTGACCTATAAATGGAATACAGGGGAAATCACCTCTTCAATCCGGGTATCAAATGCGGGGAAATACTCCGTCATCATTTCTAACGGTGTTTGCTCTTCAATCTATGATACTGTTCAGGTAACGGTTCATCCTTTACCTGTGGTAAATCTTGGCACTGATACATCGGTATGTTCGGGGCAATCCGTTGCGCTGAATGCAGGAAACAGTGGCAGTACTTTTCTTTGGAGTACAGGTCAAAGTTCTCAGACTATTTCTGCAGATAGTTCGGGGAATTATACTGTAAAAGTTACTAATGCTTATGGCTGCTCGGCTTCAGGAAGCAGAAAGCTCACCGTCAATCCATCACCTGTCGTCAATCTCGGTAGTGACACTTCGGTCTGCTCCGGACAATCTGTAACCCTGGATGCCGGCAATGCAGGCGGCACGTTCCTTTGGAACACCGGAGCTACCACTCAAACGATTAATGTAAATACTTCTGGAAATTA
>SCQT01000184.1 GCA_004322015.1 Chitinophagaceae bacterium | reverse complement strand
CATACCTGAATAAAGTTTCTTTAACTGCAATAACAAAAAGTAAAACCCATAAAGTGAAACTTTTGGGTAGCTGATGAGGTACCCTGATAAATTCAATAGCATGATACCCGATCCATATTGTGGCAGCCATTAAAAAAAGAGAAACCGCCACTGCCGCAATGGGCTCTGCTTTCCCATGCCCGTAAGGATGGTTTTTGTCCGGCTCTTTTAATGCCACTCTTAATACGATCCACAAAAGTATAGAACTGAGTATATCCGCTCCCGATTCTGTGGCATCCGCTATTAAAGCATAAGAATGGCCTAAATGTCCTGAAATACCTTTAACAAAGATGAGGATGATGCTGACCATAATCCCCAAAACAGTTGTCCTGATAGCCGTTTTAGGAAGATTAATAATTTCTGTATTTGCCATTAAGATGATTGTTACTTGAAAAGAAAAAGGATTGGGTTTAGATTCGTTATTTCTTTCTAAACAACCTCGCAGAATTCAATATAAAACATGTTTCTGATCCCACATGTATAATAGCTGCATCCATAGGTGACAATAACCCTAATAGCGCCAAAAGAATCCCGATGCTGTCAATAATGATGGTACCCCAGAAGTTAAACCGGATCACACGCATAACTTGTCTGCTGATTCCTAATGCTGTCGCTACCTTTAACAGGTTGTTGGTAGGCAATATCATATCAGCGCTTTCAAAGGCAATGTCCGTCCCGCCACCCATCGCTATACCTACCGTAGCTTCCACCAAAGCAGGTGCATCATTAATACCGTCTCCAATCATCGCCACCTTCCTGCCCGATGTTTTTAGCTTTTTAATGTACTCTAATTTATCGGCCGGAAGCATTCCACCTATAGCTTCATCCAGCGCCAATGTTTTACCCATTTCCTCTACTACCTGTTTTGCATCACCCGAAATAAGGCTGATGATAGATGGGTCATAATTCCTTAGCGCAGATACGGCAGATTTTGCTTCTTTGCGAATGGTGTCTGAAATGCTTACCCCGCCCAACAAAGTATAGTCGTCTGCAATGAAAATTACTGATCCGTCTTTACTTTTTAGTTTTTCCAGGTCGTCATTGGATGAAGGTAAAGCAACTCTTTTTTCCCGCAACAATGTCAGATTGCCGATATAGAAATTCCGGTTGTTAAATTGTAAGGATAATCCTTTTCCCGGAAGATAATCCAGGTTACCATAAGCATCGGGGAATATATTATTCTGCTTAGCCTCATTCAGGATAGCCTGGGCTAATGGATGCTCCGAATGCTGTTCGCCGGTTGCTAACAAATGCAGTATGTCTTGTTTAGAAATCCCATTTAAAGAAAAAACTTCTTTAACCCGTGGTGTCCCTAATGTTAAGGTGCCGGTTTTATCCAGTACGATAGCATCTATCCCAGCCAGTTGTTCCAGATAAATTCCTCCTTTTACAATAATGCCTTCTCTGGCACATCGGCCAATACCTGCCAGTATTGCCAGCGGTGTTCCGGCAGCCACTCCGCAAGCTCCTGCCACTATCAGTGCTGCAATTGTGGCAGTTAGATTACGAGTAATAAGAAACGTTAATATCGCACCGCCGAAGGCAAAATATACCAGGCGGGCAGCAAGCTTATCGGCCATTTTCTCAATAGGCGCTTTGGTTTTTTGTGCATCTTCAATGACCCGGATAATCTTTCCAAAAATGGTGTCCTGTCCAGTGCCGGTAGCCTGAATTTCAAGCACTCCGGATTGGTTTACCGTCCCTGCCAATACTTTCACTCCAACAGTTTTTTCAACAGGTATGGACTCACCTGTAATGGCTGCCTGATCCACAAAGCTGCTTCCTTTTATAACGACGCCGTCAACCGGTATCCGGCTGCCAGGTTTTACAATAATAATATCTTGTGGCTGTAATTCTTGTACGGGAAGCGTTATTTCACTATTATTTTTTCTTACCATCGCTGTTTGTGGTAATAGCTCTGTTAGTTTTTTTAGTACGCCCCTGCCATTATCTACGGTCAAATCTTCCAATAGTTCGGCAACCAATACGAACAAAGTAATTACCAGGCCGGTAGTAAACTGTCCAATAGCCAGACATGCCAGCACGGCTATCGCCATAGAAAGCTCCATTGACATTTTACGTTCGCGGATGGCTTCAAATGCTTCCTTAATCATTGGAAAACCGCCTATAAGGGTAGCTGCAATAGCAATGAAATCAATTGGGGAGACCTGTTTCCATATTCCTGAAAGACTAATTGCCAGCGCGAGGGCAGTGCCTGCTATCCGGATGAGGTCTGATTTATAATGCAGCCATAACTTTCCCATATTTTCAAGTATTTAACCTTTGCAAAGGTATAATGCCCGGTTATGCTATAACAGGTAAAAAATGGATGTTTTTTGGTAATTTTACAAGATGAAACAAAGCGCCCTCATCTCAGATTTTAATTTATCTGTCAAGGAATACTTTGCAAACAGCAGCCCATTGCACAGGCATAATTATTTTGAGCTGATTTACGTCCTAAGCGGGAAAGGAATTCATATTATCAATGACAATCAATTTACCTATGCGAGGAACGATCTGTTTTTACTGACGCCGGATGATTCTCATACATTCCATGCCCATGAAAAATCTACGTTTTGCATTATTGATTTTACGGCGGCTCTTTTTAACCGCAAAATATCACAGAATAAAGCCGTAACTGAATCAACCAGCTTGTTTAAGCAGATGGAATATGTCTTCCAGAATACTACACGCCTGGAAGGATATATCCCCTTGGATGAAACAGATAAAGATTTTACGGAAACCCTGGTAAAGCGGCTGGTTTCCGAATGGAATAAAAGGCCACTATTTAGTGATATCGTATTAAAAAATCTTGTTTTTTTACTACTTAATATCATTGCAAGATACGCGGCCAATACAACATTACCTGGGTCTGTGAAAGTGATTTCAGAGAACAAAACCTATGAAATGATAACTTATCTGCAACACCACATTTATGATAATGAACTCCTGGCTATGGGAAGTTTCGCATTGCAGTTTAATCTTTCCAAAGGTTATGTGGGAGCTTATTTTAAAGACCATACGGGAAAATCAATTAAACAATTCATCCTCGATTATAAATTGGAGCTGGTGAAGACCCGGTTGCTTTATAGTGACCTTACAATCGCCCAAATAGCCTTTGAGCTAAATTTTACAGACGAGAGCCACTTGAATAAAGCGTTTAAAAAGAAATACGGAATGACGGCAAAGCAGTACCAAAGTAAATCCCTCAAATTGTAAAATAGATAGCGCTAAGGTTTTCACCCAGTACGGCGTTGGCTTCAAAAATGATTTTAGCTTGTTCCGGATCATTTTTTAAGTTAATGGAAAAATAAATGGGAAATTTTGTGGACACCCCCTTGACCTACTATTTTTGTGGGTCACAAAAATAAAAATCATGCTACCTAAAGAATTAATCGCAGACCTGGTAAAAAGACTATCCATGTTAAAGGGGCAAATAGGAGGCATTATTAAAATGCTTGATGAAGATAGAGACCCTGACCAAATTTTAAATCAATTTCAGGCTGCTGACCAGGGATTACAAAAAGCCCATTACCTGCTTTTGGATGATGTGTTTAGAAAAAGCCTCGCTTTAAAACTGGTTCAGGTGATGAATGCCTGCCCTGGCAATTGCCCCGATGCTCAAAAAATTGAACTGCTCAAAGAACAATTTCCAATCCTTCAGGATAATGAACTTACTGATAAAATGAAAGAAATCAATACGATAAGTGAAAGACTGACTAAGTACAATCTGGGGAATCAGGAAAATTATCAAAAATAATTTGGTAAACACCCCCACACCCGTTTCATCTTTGTCTTATAAAAAATAAATCATGGAAAATAAACGGATTATTGAGGTGTTTACGGCTGGTTGTATTATATGTGAACCTACTGTTGAAATGGTAAGACGGATGGCTTGCTCATTTTGCGAAATTATCATTTACGATCTCTCCAAGTCTTGCGACACAAAAGAGTGCATTCAAAAAGCACAGCAATACGGCATTAAATCTTTACCCGCAATTGCAGTCAATGGTATCTTGCTCAATTGTTGCCAAAATAAAGGCGTTTCAGAAGGCGAACTTAGGAAGGTTGGTATTGGATAACCTCTTTAGTCTGGTACACAAGTCGCTTAAGAACGTTAAGTAGATTTCTCTTTAATAATCTTATTAAATAAAATATATTATGCCAATTGAAAGCATTCAAATGAAAGTTTCAGGATTAATGTGTTCTTTCTGCACCATGAGTGTAGAAAAAGCGCTAAAACGTAATCCGGCTATTAAAAGTGTAATGGTGAACCTTGTTCATGGTATTGTATTGGTAGAAGCAGATACTTCTAAAATAAGCCGTGAACAACTGGTGGAAGCTGTGGAAAAATTAGGCTATAGTGTTTCATCTACAGAAGTGCAACAATATAAAACTGATGAAGATGTTTTTCATTTAATAAAGCAACGTGGTGCTATTGGAATGGTGGTTTCCGTAATTGATTTATTGGTTGACCCTTTAAATCTCTTTGGCTTGCCCCAACAATATCGTGCATGGTTCAGTTTGGCCGTTGCTGCTTTTGTATTGTTTTGGGTCGGATACCCTATTTTGCGAAAAACTATTATGGCCATAGGGCAAAGAGTAATTAATGCCAATGTATTATTATCTGCCGGTGCCTGGGGTTCTTTTATCATAGGTGTCTTTTCTCTCTTCAATTCTGCATTGCCAAACTTTTTGCCTGTAGCTGCCTGGCTAATGTCACTTCATCTGTTCTTTGCATATTTCAAATTAGATACCCGTAAAAAAGCGTCTGACGCTGTGCGAAAGTTGATTAACCTGCAGCCTGCTAAAGCAAGGGTTTTGAGGGGTAGGCAATTTGTTGATGTATTAACCAAAGATGTATTGGTAGGGGAAGTTATTGAGGTTCGCCCCGGTGAACGTATCCCTTTAGATAGTATTGTTTTGAATGGTAATGCAAGTGTTGACGAAGCA
>SCQT01000183.1 GCA_004322015.1 Chitinophagaceae bacterium | reverse complement strand
CTGATCAGAGCCGCTGAGTTCAACTGGCAGGATACCGCCATCCGTACGCTTGAAATCTATAAGGAAACCATCAGGAAACACATACTGAAAACTACAAAAATAACCACTTCATGATAGTATTTGAGGTCATATCAATAATTATTTTCAGCTACCTGGCTGTATGTACTTTGTATAATTTAATATTTGCATTGGCTTCGATCGTGAGGGTTCCCAAAAGATATACTTCGTCGGAGGAAAAACACAGGTTTGTGATCCTAATTCCTGCTTATAAGGAAGACCATGTGATATTAAATACGGTCAAGAATGTGTTGCAGCAGGATTATCCCGTTCATGCTTTTGATGTGGTGGTCATTGCGGATCAATTCAGGCAGGAAACACTCCGGGAGCTTTCTTTATTGCAGGTCAAAGTGATAGAAGTGGCATTTGAAAAAAGCACGAAAGCCAAATCCATCAAATGCGCCTTACAGGAGCTGCCCGACCATTACTATCAATGTATTTTAGTGCTTGATGCCGATAATTTATTGGGAAAAGGATGCCTGGAAAAGGCTAACCATGCTTATGGAAGCGGTTTCAGGGTGATCCAGTTACACCGGACAGCCAAGAATAAGAATACGAATACGGCTATTCTGGATGCTATCAGTGAAGAGATCGGCAATACGATAGCGAGGAAAGGACACCGGGCGATGGGGTTATCAGCTTCCCTGATCGGATCGGGAATGGTGTTTGATTATTCCTTGTTTAAAGATGTGATGATGAGCCTGGATATAGAAGATAATCCGGCCGAAGACAGGGAGATCAATGCAGAAATATTGAAGAGAGGATTTATTTGTGAATATATTGATGACGGATGGGTGTATGACGAAAAGGTGCAGTCCAATACCGTGCTGGAACGCCAGCGGGAACGGTGGATATCGGCTCAAATGAATTACGTAAAAAGGTTTTGGATCAAAAACCCTTTACAGACTATCACCACTAACACGCATTACACCGATTATGCGATTCAGACGTTGCTATTGCCAAGATCCATACTGATCGTAGTGAACCTGATCATTTTTCTTATCAGTCTGTTGCTCCTCCATATAGTCCGCATTCCCTGGCGGCCGGGTACGATTTACTGGCTGTTCCTGTTCTTTATCTGTGTATTGAGCCTGGGGATAGGCGTTGGTAAAAATATTACCAGAAGAGAATTAAAGAGAGCCATCTTTTCGTTCCCGGTCACCTTCTGGTCTTTTCTGAAAGCCCTGTTGAAATCCTCTGCCGGGCAGAGAGAATTTATTCATACGCCAAAAGAATTTACGGAAGAGGGAAAACATCCCAGCCTTACCGGGAAGCGGGAGAAATATTTTTAAGGAATTTTATATAGTCGAAAAATAACCGTTCCCTGCCAGAATTCATTCATTCATGAGATAGTGAATTTTCTTAGCAGTGATAGTTTCTATTTTTGACGTATGGTTTCTAAGTTACTACTACCTATGGATGAGGAATACCTCGGAAATGACAAACCCGTTAATAAGATAACACCTGTGGTTTCCGTGAGTGTGACCACCTATAACCATGAAGCTTTCATCGGGCAATGTTTAGATGGCATCCTGATGCAGAAGACTTCCTTTCCTTATGAGGTTATAGTGGGTGAGGATGATTCGACAGACAAGACCCGCGATATCTGTAAGAAATATGCGGAGCAATATCCGGATAAAATAAGACTTTTCCTGCGGAATAAAAAGGATAAGATCCTCGTGAACGGGCGTCATACCGGTAAGACGAACAGTGTAAAAAATTATACCGCTGCGAGGGGAAACTATATTGCCATTTGCGACGGGGATGATTATTGGACCGATCCTTCCAAATTAGAGAAACAGGTTAACTTTCTAGAAAGCCATCCTGAGTATGTGCTTACTTTTCATAATGCCCGCATCGTAGATGAAAACGATCATTTTTTATCTGAGGGGGGGGTACCGGATAAATTAAAAAAAGAAGGGCGCGGTATTGATATCATTGCGGGAAAGTGGTTGCCTACTTTAACCGTGGTGTTTAGAAACGGATCTTTCGAAATACCTAAAGAGTATTTCGAAGTGCTCAACGGAGATGCATTTCTTTATACCCTGCTGGGGCATTTCGGAGGGGCGAAATATATAGAGGAGATATCTCCGGCACATTACAGAAAACATAGCGGTGGAATATGGAGCGCCCTGACTCCCAAAGAACGATATGAAGAAAGGATCAATACCCGGATAAAGGTGCTGAACGTGGTGGACAAGAAATACCGGTGGGTTATCAGGCAACTGCTTTTTGAGGATAGCCTGTATTTGACCTCATGTACCGGCGGGTTATTTCCAAAAGTGAAACAATATTTTTCAGCCTACAGGTATTTTATCTTCCGTCCTTCATTTCTTTCTAAATACTTGGAGGTGCATGGTGCGATTTTAAGGAAGTTATTCAATATAAAAAGATTTTCCGGTGAAGGGTATTAGAAAAAAGACAATTCCTAATGAGTTTGTTTCGAAATAAAGTCCTGTCCGGAGTGTTCTGGACTTTGAGCCAGCAATTCAGTGTGAAGGCGATCAATTTTGGGGTCCAGATCATTCTGGCAAGAATACTTTTACCCGAGGCTTTCGGACTGATTGCCATGCTGCAGGTATTCATAGCCATCGGGGGCAGCCTGATGGACAGCGGAATGACTTCGTCCCTCATCAGGACTTATGATGCACAAGAGAAAGATTATTCCACGGTCTTTTTCATAAATTTATTGAGCAGTGTGGTTATTTATCTCCTGTTATTTTCTCTGGCGCCTGTTATAGCAGGCTTTTATAAGATGCCGGCGCTGAGCGGGGTAGTCAGGGTCTATAGTCTTGTCATTATTATTGATGCTTTGGTGGCTGTCCAAAATGCACGGCTGACAAAGATCATGAATTTCAGGTTACAGATGTTCATCGAAATTCCCTCTGTCGTGATCAGCGGTATTACGGGCGTAGTGATGGCTTACAAAGGATTTGGGGTATGGAGCCTGGTTTGGATGAATATAGCCGGGTCGTTTGTTTTTATGCTTCAGCATTGGTTCAGGACTCACTGGAGGCCTAAGTTCATTTTTGATGCAGCGACACTGAAAAGACATTTCAATTTCGGATATAAGCTCACTTTTATCGGGATGGCCAATGCGATCTATGATAATATTTATAATGTAGTCATAGGAAAATTCTTTTCACCGGCAGCGTTAGGTTTTTATAACAGGGCGGTCAGCTTTCAATATTTCCCCGCCAAGAACATAGGCGCCGCCATGCAAAAAGTGACCTATTCCACGTTCGCTTCCATCCAAAATGATCATGAAAGGCTACGATCTGCGTATAAAAAGATATTGGAGCAGTCCTTGTTTTGGATCGCGCCGCTCATGGTTACTTTATGTGTGCTGGCCGTTCCTTTATTCCGGCTGGTGCTCACAGCAAAGTGGTTGCCGGCGGTACCCTATTTCCAGATCCTGACGGTAGGGGGGATCCTCTATCCGTTAAATCAATACAACCTCAATATTATCTGGGTAAAAGGAAGGAGCGGGTTGTTATTAAAACTAAATATTTGGGAAAAGGTGGTCATGACCCTGATCATTGCGGGCACGCTGCCTTTTGGAATTAAAGCCATGGTGATAGGGCAGTCATCTTATTCCGTCATTGCCTTGTTCATCAATTCTCATTTTTCAGGTAAGTTCATACAATATCCTTTAGGGAAGCAATTAAAGGACGTATCGCCGGTTTTATTGATCTGTTGCTTTACCGGTGTAATTATATGGTTCATTAATCTGTATTTGAACGGTATGGCAGACTGGAGCAGGATCATCGTGGTCTGCCTGATCAGTAGCATTCTTTATCTGGGTTCTTCTCATTTCTTACGCATTGCGCCTTATTTATTTATACGTCATATTTTTTCTGAAAAGATCACTTCCTTTTTGAGGGAGCGAAAATCAATTTTATTATATAATCGTAAATAAACTATTATGATACCGGTAACTGAACCATTCCTTCCGCCCCGGGAAGAATATATTGATTACATACACGGAATATGGGAGCGGAACTGGCTTACAAACAACGGACCTCTCGTCAACAGGTTAGAATTATCCCTGAAGGAATATTTAGGCCTCAATCATTTACTGTTCGTTTCAAACGGCACCCTGGCGCTGCAGTTAGCGATTAAGTCGCTGGGCCTGAAGGGGGAAATAATCACCACACCTTTCTCCTTTGTGGCAACCACCAGCAGTATTGTATGGGAAGGCTGTACACCTGTTTTTGCAGATATTGATCCGAAAAGCCTGAACATAGATGCCTCAAAGATAGAGGCGGCCATTACAGAAAATACTTCTGCTATTCTGGCTACCCATGTATATGGCAACCCCTGCGATGTGGAAGCCATTCAAAAGATCGCCGACAAGCACGGTCTGAAAGTGATCTATGACGGAGCACATGCTTTTGGAGTAGAACTCCGCGGGAAATCCGTTTTTGACTACGGAAATATTTCTATCTGCAGCCTCCATGCCACCAAACTGTACCATTCTATCGAGGGCGGGCTGGTCATTACGGGAGATCCCGCATTACTAAGGAAAATGGCTTACATGCGCAATTTCGGTTTTGACGGGCCTGAATCATTTGCGGAGATGGGCATTAATGCGAAGAATTCGGAATTTCACGCAGCTATGGGACTCGCCAATTTGAAATATCTTCCGGATATCCATGAAAAAAGAAAGCTGCTGACTGAACATTATCATAAAATGCTGAAGAACGTAAAGGGGTATACACCCCAATGGCATCCGCAGGCTACCATGAATTATGCGTACTACCCTTTTGTATTTGAATCGGAAAAACTGGCCATGAAGTGTTTTGAGGCTTTAAAAAGGATAGAAGTTTTCGCCAGAAGATACTTTTATCCGTCCTTATCCAGTGTGTTGCCTTATTTACCGGCAAAAGAAATGCCTGTGACTGATGATATTGCAAAAAGAGTATTATGCCTGCCGCTTTATTATGATCTGTCTCTGGAAGAAGTGGATTTGATATCGAGGGTAATACTGAGGGTACAAAATAATTAAAATAAAGAAAACCCCATGCGATTTTTAATTACAGCCATAGGTTCTATGTCGGCCGATGCCGTCATCTGCTCGTTACGGGAGAATTTCCCCGGATGCGAAATTACCGGTACGAATCTTTATCCCGCGGAATGGCTCTATGAGGCAGGCATAGTAGATGCCACTTATAAAGTGCCCATGGCCACGGAAGTGAATTATGTGGAATCCATTGCGGATATAATAAGAGCCAGAAATATTGATATGGTCATTCCATTGACTGACCCTGAGGTGGACGTCTTGTCTGAAAACAGGGAGACACTGGAAGCATTTTCTGCTGTGTTGGCTTTATGTAAGAATGAAGTGATCTCCGTTTGCAGAGATAAGGAACTGCTTTACAACCGTTTTACCAGACATCCCGGCGTGCAAACAATAAGATCATACTCCGTCAGTGAAGTGATTGAAAAGGATCTGAATTTTCCGATGGTGGCTAAACCTAAGAAAGGCAGAAGTTCGGAAGGGTTGAAGTATATTGCCTCCCGCAAGGAATTATTCCTGTTAGATGAAAAATACATGGTACAGGAATTCATCAGGGGCACTATCATAACGGTGGACTTTGTAAGAGATCCCTGGAATAATACGGTATGTATTCCAAGAAAAGAGTTGATAAGGTCATCCAATGGAGCCGGGCTGAGTGTAGAGATATTCCGGGATAAAGCGATCGGGGAACTCATTAATGAAATTGCAGAAGATCTGGGCATCACCGGGTGCATGAATATTGAATTTATTCATAGCGGGGATTCTTATTATCTAATGGATATAAATCCCAGGTTTTCTGCAGGTATCGGATTCAGTAAATTAGCGGGATATGATTTTGTAAAAAATCATGTCAATGTTTTCAGAAAAAACAAGATAGAACCCGTCACAGAAATCCTGACAGGCATTGCAGCTAAACACTGTAAGGAGTATATGCTGGGTCATTGAATTAACGTAGTAAATAATGAATATCACTATTGTCCGAGTAAAATAGGGGGAAAAATTGGGTGATTACGAAGAATCACCCAAAAAAGTTATGTTTGAGTTACCACACAAAAAACATAACTAAGATGGGCGAAGTTAAGAAT
>SCQT01000182.1 GCA_004322015.1 Chitinophagaceae bacterium | reverse complement strand
TTTAATTTTTATTTTTTCCTCCTGGACAGCCGTATGCCATTTGAGCGCATTGAGCACTGCCTCAGCTATTTCCGTATCCGTCTTGGCATGTGCCGAGGAAACACCGACCTGGATATCCTCTGCCACGGCTTTGACGCCTGCCACTTTTTTGGCAGCCTCGACGGCAGAAACTTTCTTGTAATAGGAATCCACCTGCCCCGAAAGTGTCACAATACCATTCCGTACGGCCACGCCTATTTCCGCTGAATTTAGGAATGGCTCCCACTTCAGTTCTTCCATTACATCTTTTTGGATTTGATTATCATTTTTCATAAAAACGATTTTTAGTGAGGAATTGATTTACAATGCAAAATAAAGTTTGTTTGCAGATAAGATCAATGACCCTGATCAGCGCCCGGGATGATTGCTGTCAAAAGAATGCACTTCGCCCGGTTGATAAGAATCATCTGATATAATAATAATTATCACCCCTGAATTCTTTTTCTGAAAATAACTTTGGCAACATACGGATGAAAAATACATTCCTATACTAAATGCATTGCCTGAAATGAACAGGATAAAAAAAATAACGTTCTTCCTGATACCGGCTTTGATATACGGCACTGTGCTTTCTTATTGCCAGAGCAACTACAGAATAGCAAACGATTATTCTTTTACTATTTTGGGGAGTTCCAATATCAGAGACTGGTTGGAATCCGTGGATGATGTGGATGGAATTGCCAGTATCACCGGGAGGGATGATACGTATCTTGATATAAATGAAGTCAGGATACTTATCCGTACGAACTCCATCAAGAGTGTGGGTATTGAGGGAAATGCCATGAATAAGAAAACATACGAAACCCTAAAAACCGTTAAATATCCGGTGATCACTTTTATAACCACGTCGCCCATCCTTCATTTTCCCGTTGACGGGAAAAAACATTTTATTGAGGTTACCGGCATGCTTACCATAGCGGGGATGAATAGAATAATCAAGTTCCATCCTGCCCTATCGGCCGACAGACAGGGAAAGGTATATATTGAAGGACAGGTATTTCTCAAAATGACCGATTTTGCCCTTGAACCGCCCGTCACGCTTTTCGGAACACTAAAAGTAAAAGATGACATTGCCGTTCAATTTAAAATGAATCTCATTCCCCTGGATCACTAAAGGCACATAAAAAAGGTGTATCCCAAAATTTCGCAATTGGTTACTATCGGTGTAAGACAGATGAAGCAATCTTCATTGAACAAATGTGTTCACCTGAGGCGTCGTTATGTTCAGGCCTCCTCCAGTTTGATCTTTTTGAATATTAGCAAAGAATTGCATTTATTTTATTCTTTGTTCTTTTTGCTCTGACGGAGTCCGATACTCGTCAGAGTCGTCGGACTTGACCAAAAACCAATCCCGCACGTGCGGGACAAGAAAAAACGAAGCTTCCACCCACAAAGCCAACGCATCTCTACGGCCGTAGAGACTGTTTTTTCTGGCCAGCGCTTCTTTGATTAGTATAAAAAAATTGTGAGGTTGTTCGAACTTAACCATCTCCTCCCTGGTCCCGGAGATTGAAACCCCCACTTGTACCGATGCGAAAATCTGGGATGCACCCCATAAAAATCAGGATTCATTTCTCTGCGGGTTATTCCTGATCTTTGTTAGCGGAAAAGATGATTTTAATCAACCTCATATAGAATACTGATCATCTGTTACATCCGGCTTTACGGATAATTTTGTCCCTAAATACTTCTTTTATGAAGCAGATCACGGTAGCGTTGGATGGATTGAATTTTTCCGCCTGTGCGGTAAAATACGCTGCTTTGCTGGCCTCCTCCGCTAAGACAAATCTGACGGGTATTTTTTTGGATGATGTAGTGAATCATAATTACAGTATTTATGATCTGCTGGACGATGAAGGAGTCAGTGAAAATAAATTCAAAGCATTGAATGAAAAAGAAGAGGAAAAGAGAAAGGGATCCGTCAAAGAATTTGAGAAAATCTGCCGGCAGGCCAACATAAAATGCCTTGTAAGGCATGACCGTAATGTGGCTTTACAGGAACTCCTGAAAGAAAGTATTTACACAGACCTGATTATTTTGGACCGGAAAGAAACCTTCTTCCAAAGCGGGAAGAAAAATCCGGGCGCCTTTCTGAAAGGGTTCCTTGCTGATTCGGAATGTCCTGTATTCATAGTCCCTGCTTCTTTCAGGGCTTTTGATAAACTGATTTTCCTGTATGACGGCAGCCCTCCTTCCGTTCGTGCGGTGAAAGCATTCGGTTACTTATTGAATACTTTCTGCCATCTTCCTCTGGAAGTTGTGACAGTAAAACAGTCAGCGGATTATCCGGATCTCTCGGGCAAGTACCTGATGAGGGAATGGATCAAAAAATATTTTGCCCATGCAGTCTATACGACTCTGTCGGGCGACTCCGAAAGCACTATTGTAAAATACGTTAAAACTCAAAAAAACGATACCTTATTCATTTTAGGCGCCCGTCACAGGGGAACACTCTCCTATTGGTTCAGAGAAAGCATGGCGGATGTACTGATACAAAAAGTGCAGGCTCCTTTATTCGTGGTGAGGTATTGAAAACATTATTCGGATGATCAACAGGATCAAGATAAGATACAGTCGTTTGATATGGATTACAGCCATCATTCTATTACTCCTTAACAGAGTGAGCGCTTTAGCAGCCGGATATGCTTTTATGGCAGATCCTTCGGGGAAAACGCTGGGCATGACTACCGCTTACCTTCGGCATTCCCCTTTTAATAATTTTTTTATTCCGGGTATTACCCTCTTTTTAATACTCGGGCTTATGAGTGTTATTATTTCAGTTATTGCTTTATCAAGAGGCATCCTTTATCACCTTCTCATTTCATTAGAGGGCGCTGCTTTATTGGTTTGGATAGTGGCACAGATAGCATTTTTAGGTTTTCTGCATCCCCTGCATTTTGTCATGGGCGCCGTTTCGATTATCCTCATTCTATCCGGATTTTTTCTTAAAGATTTTAAAAAATAATTACATGAAATTCGTGACCCCTGAAGAAGCCGTTTCCATCATACAAAGCGGACAGCGTATTTTTATTCACAGCGTAGCCATGACCCCTCATCGCCTGATTGATGCCATGATGAAAAGATCGAATGAGCTGCATGATGTAGAACTTGTGCATATCCATACCGAAGGCCATCTGCCCTATTGTGACGCTAAATATAAAAAAAATTTCCATGCCAATACTTTTTTTACGGGCGCCAATATGAGGGAATCCGTCAATAACGGTACCGGAGATTATGTCCCGGTTTTCCTGAGC
The DNA here is from genome assembly GCA_004322015.1 of Chitinophagaceae bacterium. Classification (GTDB taxonomy): domain Bacteria; phylum Bacteroidota; class Bacteroidia; order Chitinophagales; family Chitinophagaceae; genus FW021-bin31. The sequence goes on along the minus strand of SCQT01000182.1, from coordinate 17,310 downwards.
GAGATTGATCTTCTTTTTAAAAGAAAAATATTACCGCTTGATGTGGCCATGATACAGGTAAGCCCTCCCGACACGCATGGTTATTGTTCCCTGGGCCCTTCAGTTGACGTGACCTTAAGCGCCATAGAAAATTCCCGCTATATTCTGGCGGAATGTAATCCGCAGGTTCCCAGGACCCATGGAGACGGGGCCATCCACTACAGCAGGATCCATGCAGCCATTGAATCCAATGCGTCGATCCATGAAGTGAATGTGCCGGCGCCCACGGAAACGGAGAAAAAGATAGGCCAGTATGTGGCAGGATTGATAGAAGATGGCTCAACCTTACAGCTTGGCATAGGAGGGGTAGTCAATTCTATTTTAAATGAATTGTCGCAGCATAAGGATCTGGGTATTCATACCGAAATGTTCTCGGATGGTATTTTACCCCTGGTGGAAAAAGGGGTGATCACAGGAAAATTCAAAAAGGTATTACCCAATAAAATCACATCGTCTTTTGTGATGGGGACTCAGAAGATCTACGATTTTATCAACGACAACCCCATTGTAAACATGAAAGAAACCTGTTTTACCAATGATACCAGCATTATCAGAAGGAATCCAAGGGCGATAGCCATTAACAGCGCTATTGAAGTGGATATCACCGGGCAGGTATGCGCTGACTCCATTGGCACATTTCAATATTCCGGCGTGGGCGGCCAGATGGATTTTATGCGCGGGGCCTCCTTGTCGGAAGGAGGTAAACCTATCATCGCCCTGTCTTCAACCACATCTAAGGGAGAAAGCAAAATAGTACCCTGGTTAAAGCCCGGCGCAAGCGTTACCACCACCCGGGCCCATGTACATTATATTGTAACGGAATTCGGCGTGGCAGACCTGTATGGTAAAAATTTACGCCAGCGGGCAAAGTCGCTCATCCAAATTGCACACCCCGGCCATCGCGAATGGTTGGAAAGAGAAGCTTATTACAGGTTCAAGGTTTTTTAAGAGATACATCCCTGTTTTTTTTAATTATAATCAGATTTTTCATTTAAATTAGCATAGCCGATTAACAAGCACGGCAACAATGCAAAGCAAACCACTAAAAATGATCGTCGCGCAAACAAACAAACTCAGAAATGGCGTAGCCAAAATACATCAATTCGGTTTGGTTTTCAGATATGCCACCGTCGGCATTGTTGTATCCGATAGTCAAAGAAACATTATTAATTTTAACAACTTTGCCGAAACACTTTTCGGGTACGGCAAGGAAGAAGTACTGGGTAAAAAATTTGAAATATTAGTTCCCCTGGAGTACCGTGTACGTCATATAAAAGACCGGGAGGAGTTTCTTGCTCATCCGGAACCGCGTATCATGGGGAATGGGAGGGATCTGTTTGCCATAAAAAAAGACGGCACTATCTTCCCGGTGGAAATAAGCCTGAGCCCTTATTCGCTCGATGGTGAAAAATTCGTAATTGCTTTTATTGTGGACATTACCCAACGAAAGAAGGAGGAGGCTATTTTTATACAGCAAAAGACAGAGTTGGAGAAAGTAACCAACGAAGTCACGAGGCTGAACGCACAATTAGAGCAACAGGTGGATGCACGTACGCGTATGTTGCAGGAAGCCTTAGCTGAACTGGAGAAATCGAGGGAAGAACTAAGCATGTCATTGGAAAATGAAAAGCAGATGAGTGAATTAAAATCAAAGTTTGTAACACTGGCATCCCATGAATTCCGCACGCCTTTAAGCACCATTCTTTCCTCTGCCTTTCTATTGGAGAAATACAATGACCTGCCTTCTCAGGAACAGAGAATGAAGCACATCCACCGGATCAAAAGCTCTGTACTGGGGCTTAAAAATATTTTAGATGATTTTCTTTCCGTAGGAAAGCTTGAAGAAGGCAAGGTTAAAAACATAGAACAGGAAATACACTCATCAGAGATTTATTCCCTGGTAGAGGAAGTCACAGAGAGCATGGAGCAATTGCTAAAGCCCGGGCGACATATTGTCTTTGATTGTCATTCCAATGCGAATATCAGAACAGATACGGATATACTTAAAAATATTATTATTAACCTGGTATCCAATGCCATAAAATTTTCAGGAGACAACAGTATTATAAACATTATTTGTGCGGCAGACGAGAAAGAATTGTCTATTACAGTAAAAGATCAGGGCATAGGTATTTCAGAGGAGGATATGAAGCATTTATCCGAAAGATTCTTCCGTGCAACTAATGCAGCAAATATTCAGGGTACGGGATTAGGGCTTCATATAGTGTACAAATACCTTGAATTAATTCACGGCAGATTGGAAATTCACAGTAAACTGAACGAGGGATCCAGCTTTACCATTTACTTACCCACTTTATAAATCTACGGTCATGCAAAAAATATTAGTCATAGAAGATAACAACGAAGTCCGGGAAAATATAGCTGAAATTATCCGGTTAGCCGGTCACGAGGTCATTACGGCAGAAAATGGAAAAATGGGCGCTGAAATAGCCCTGTCGGAAAAGCCGGATCTGGTTGTTTGTGATATTATGATGCCGGTACTGGATGGTTATGGGGTATTGCATTTATTGAATAAGCACGAAGAAACGGCCGGGATACCCTTTATTTTCCTTACCGCCAGATCAGAAAGAAGCGATTTCAGGAAGGGGATGGAAATGGGGGCTGACGATTATATTACCAAGCCGTTTGATGGTATTGAGCTACTGAATGCAGTAGAATCAAGGTTAAAAAAAGTAGAAAACCTTCGTCGTAATTTTGAAAACAGTCCCGATGGGCTAAAGGATCTTATCCAGAGTGTAAATCAGTCCGGACTCGCGGCGCTTGCTTCAGATGATAAGGAAGTTTGCAGTTATACTAAGAAGCATCTCTTGTATGGCGAAGGACAAAGACCTAAGACAGTGTACTATGTGGTAAGCGGAAAAGTCAGGACCTACCTGACCAATGAGGACGGGAAAGAGTATATAACCCATGTCTATAGCCCCGGTGATTTTTTCGGCTACCTGGCCATGCTGGAGGATATCAATTATAAGGATAATGCGCAAGTGCTGGAAGACTCGGAACTTATGCTGATACCGAGGAAAGATTTTCTCGACCTTATCCTCGGCAACCTACTGGCATCGAAGCAATTCATCAAAATGATCGCCCATAACACAGCTTCGGATGAGCAAAACCTCTTAAACCTTGCTTATAATTCCCTGCGGAAAAAAGTGAGTTTCGGGCTTCTGAAGCTCATGGAAAAATACAAAACCCCGGAACACCCGGTGGTCGAACTGGATGTTTCAAGAGAGAACATGGCTTCTGCCGCCGGGGTTGCTACCGAGTCGTTAATAAGAACCCTGGGCGATTTTAAAGCGGAAAAACTGATTGATATCCGGAATGGTAAAGTGGTTATCCTGAACGAAAAAAGGCTGAGGGATCTTCCCTATTAGGAAAACCGTATCAGTATTCATCCCAGGCGTTCTCTTCTTCAGGATTCACATTGTGAATACTGCTCATCATCTTCCCTTCCTCATTTTGACGTTCCAAACTCCAGTCATCTGTGTGAGAGGTTTCAAGCCACACCCTGCCCGACTTGCGGAAAACCTGAACAAATAATCCATATTTTTTCTCCCACATTGTTTCGAACTCAATGGTCTTCATTTGTTCATTCACTTTGATCACTTTGTCCCTGTCCCATTTCACCAGTTTTGCAACAGAAGTAAGCGGATCTATTTTATCGTTTTTAGGCGACAGTTCTCTGTTAGCATGCGAATGCCAGAAAAACTCTATTTTCAGATAAGGAAATCCGGTATTGAATTCTTTCTGAATATCGCTGATGCTTCCGTTCTTTTTAATATGCAATTTCATTTCGATTGATTTTAGCAGATTAAGGAATTTCTTTCTTGCAAAGAACGTTTTATTAAGAGGTGTGAATAATGACTTTGGTCAGATAATGAAGTGATTATTATTAGCGGAATGTTTTTACGGATAAAGGACATCGCTATCTGCTATAGAAAACCATCTATCTTCCGGAGAAAAATTTGTTCTGTAGAATTTTGTTTCTGTAAAGGCCTGTCAATGTCACAAGTCCGTCTTGTCAAAATGCATTTCTTCATACGTGATCAATATCAGGCCTGACGTTGACGAAGGTCATATAATAAAACAGGGAATGATATTTATTTTGATAAAAATCATACAATATTTTCAGATGAAAAAGATACTATTTGTTTGCGACGGAGATCATTTTTCAAGCGCTGTCTTTGATTATGCAAGAGCCATCAACAAGCAAGAAAAGATTTTGCTCAAAGGCTTTTTTATGCCATCCATAGATTACTCAAGGATGCCATCGTACGCCTATGCGAACAGCTATGAAGGCCTGATCCCCCCTGATTTCTATGAGGAGGAAGATAATATGATGGAGCAAAGTATTGCTCAATTTGAAGATTTGTGTAAAACAAATAACATTTCTTACAATATCTATAAGCATACCGGTTTTGAATCCCTTCAGGGGCTGCTGGATGAGACACGATTCTCCGATATAGCTTTGGTAGGAAGCACCCATTTTCTTTCTGTGATGGATAAGGATCAGCCCAACATGGAAATGGTCCGGTTACTGCATGATACTGAATGCCCGGTACTTCTGGTACCTGAAAAATTCAAAGAGGCTGAAAACATCCTGTTCGCTTATGACGGGGAAGCATCCTGCATGGCCGCCTTCAAGCAATTTCACCTGCTGATGACCCAGTATTCAACGTTGCCGTTCACCATAGTATATTTCTCTCTCTCAGGAGAAAGACTTCCCAACGAAGACGTTATTTTGGAATATGTGAAATGTCATTATCCTCATTTTAAAACTAAAACCCAGGATAGTCAAAGCGTGAAGAACCTGGATGAATGGTTAGCAGCCTATTCAAATCCAGTGATCATTACCGGTTCATATTCGAGAAGCAGCTTCTCCCGGATGTTCAGGAGAAGCTTTATTTCTACGGTAATCGCCCATCACCAATTCCCGGTTTTCCTCTTTCACGGCAACAAAAGATAATTGTGCACCTTTTAAAAAACAAGATTATGAAAAACACGATAGGTTTATATTTCCAATTGGCGATCAAAGAGGGAAAACAGGCATTCACTATGATCAGAGAATCGTTGAAAAAGATCGAACAGCTTGAAGATGCGGGTATTGCCGTAAAATATCTCGAACTGAGGGCCAAAGAATTACCCGATTCCGATCCGGATAAGGAAATCTGGCTTAAGATAGACAGCGATAAAATGACCTATATAGGATCAGACTGCGCTTTTGAATGGGAACAGGCATTTGTGGAAACTTTCGAAAAAGTAGAAAATAGGATGCTGGATGAAGAAGCAGATTACACCAGAAATGCTGCTTTAGCAGAATTAGATTGACGCCTAAACTCCCGTTAAATCAGCGTTCAGTGCACAGGCTGCATTAACTTTTGTGTGGCAGTACCAACAGTGGTATTTTAATATGAAAAGCCAATCTCCTGGTCACCTTTTTCTGGAATAAGTAGGCGGGAAACGTTCTTTTTCTCGGAATGACCATTACCAGATCAGCCTGATGCCTCTCAGCAAAACCTATGATCCCCGAAACAGCATCCGGATGGTTGCTGTAAAAATATTTTGTATCTTCCGGGTCGAGCGAATGGTGCATAAACGCTTGTTCACCCATAGTCTCTGCCCCGAAATTTTTATTTTTATAATCCACATTAAGCACTAACAGTTCTGCTTTTAAGATATGAAGGATTTTTTTGAAAAGATTTTCAGGGAATGTTTTCTCTGAATTCTCCATATCCCATGCGAATACTATTTTTTTAATCCCCCTATAGGTTGCCTCAAAAGGAATCATCAGCAGCGGGATAGTCGTATTTCTGGCAGCCATCACGGCCTGGCTTCCCATCAGTTTTTCTTTCATTTTACTCTTTCCCGTAATACCCATGACAATGAGCTCTGCATTCTCTTTTACAAAATCAACACATACAGCATCCTGGAGTGGGGAAATGTTGGCGATACATTCAATCACCACGCCTGCGGCGGTGAGCGGTGCAAGCCGGCTTTTTAGATCTTTCAATCTCACGAAGCTGTCTCTCTTTAATTCGGAAAAATACTCGGCATCCGTTAAAGGCCTTTCCACCGTCACCATTTCGTAATAAGAGTGATATAATATCAGCCTGGTCACGGGAATTTGCCGTGTCAGTGCAGCGGCATATTTTCCCGCCCCGAAAGCGGCATCTGAGAAGTCGGTGGCTACAATGATCGTTTCCATAAATATAATTTTAAAGTGTTATTTTATTTCTTTTAATACCCATTTTTTTATCACTTCCGCCATGACCAGATATAAACCGGCGATCAATAAGATCCCGATTAACAGGCTATGCCGGAGCGGATATAATTCAAAATAACCGGAGAAAGGCAAATAAGGCAATATAACAGTTATTGAAAATATTATCAGTGCAGCCAATAAAAGCCATTTACCCGGCCTGCTTTCCCAAAGATGAAGCCTGGTTCTTATGATGAGTAATATTAAGGTCTGAGTGATCAGGCTTTCAGTAAACCAACCGGTCCTGAAAGTAACTACATCCGCATGAAAATAATGCAGTAAGAGCAGGAAGGTGGCAAAGTCAAACAGGGAGCTCTGTAATCCGAAGACCACCATAAAACGTTGTATATATTGAATATTCCAACGCCGTGGTTTTTCCACTGCTTCCTTATCTACATTATCTGAACCTATGGTCAGCGCCGGAATATCCGACAGGAAATTATTCAGAAGCACCTGTGAAGCCAACAGGGGCAGGAAAGGCAATATAAGAGAGACAATTGCCATGCTGACCATATTTCCAAAGTTGGCGCTGGTATTTACAAAGATATATTTCAGCGTATTCATAAAAGTCTTTCGCCCCTCTACCACTCCCTCGCGGATCACATCAATACTTTTGTCGAGCAATACAAAGTCGGCTACCTCTTTTGCAATATCAGCGGCGCTGTCCACAGAAATACCCACATCCGCCATTTTAATTGCACCCGCATCATTGATCCCGTCGCCCAGAAAACCCACCGCATGACCTCCCTTCTGCAAGGCTTTGATGATCCTTTCCTTTTGCATAGGCTCTATTTCGGCGAATACATCCACCTGATCCGCTTTTAACGGAAGGGCATCTTCGGATATCTTCAACAGATCGGAACCGGTAACAATTTCAGTATTATTGATGCCTATAGTTTCTGCCAGATGTTTTACCACCAGCCGGTTATCCCCGCTGATCATTTTAAGCCTGATACCCGTATCCCTAAGATCCTTCAGGCTTTCATAAATATCTTTCTTAGGGGGGTCAAATAATGTAACGAATCCAAGAAATGTCATACCGGCTTCATCTTCTTTTTTCACGATTTCTTTTTCATTCATATCCTTATATGCTACCGCTATAGTTCTCAACCCCTGTTTACTCAGCATCGTAAACTGTCTCCATATATCTTCTTTGAATTGAGATATATCTTTGGCCGAGTTATTTACCTCGATATTCGTGCAGCATTGCAACACGTTCATGACCGCTCCTTTGGTGATCATGATGCTTTTGCCCTCCGTTTTTGTCACGATACTCAGCCTTTTCCTGATAAAATCATAAGGTATCTCGTCCACTTTACTGAACTCACGAATATCCATTCCTTTGGTATCCTTTAGCGCCTCATCAATAGGATTGGAAAAGCCGGTCTCAAAACAGGCATTGAGATAAGCGTACTGCAATACTTTATTATTCTCCGCCCCATCGTATCCTTTGGCGCCATGCACCTTCACGGTGCCTTCTGTCAGGGTACCAGTCTTATCGGAACAAAGTATATCCATTTCTCCAAGATTTTGTATGGCTGCCAGTTTCTTGACGATTACCTTCTTTGCAGCCATTCTTTTGGCGCCCATGGACAAGGTGATGGTAATTATTGCCGGCAATAATTCGGGGGTCATACCGACGGCGAGGGCCAGTGTGAATAACATGGAATCAATGACAGGTTTCTTCAATAAAATATTGACGACAAGAATTAATAAGGCGATAGATATCGCTACTCTCATTAAGAGGAACCCGAATTTTCTGATCCCCTTTTCAAAACTGGTTTCGGGAGGTTGCTTAGATATGGAAGATGCTATTTTTCCCAATACTGCATATTGATTAGTGTGTACAGCCATTACTGTGGCAGAACCACTGACCACATTCGTACCTTTAAACACTGCATTTTTTATTTTTGTAATCGGAGTATTGGCAGGAGAATGACCAGGCATTTTTTCGGATGGAAAAGATTCACCGGTTAAAACGGCTTCATTGACATGAAGATCCTTTTCTTCGAGTACCATGGAGTCTGCCGGTATAATATCACCTGCATCCAGGATGATAATATCTCCCTGCACCACTTCATCTGCAAGGATCTCTTTCACTTTTCCTTCGCGTCTTACCATCACTTTATTCCTGACGAGCGCTTTCAATTTTTCCAAGGCTTTACCTGCATTCCGTTCCTGAATATAACTTAATAATCCCGTCAACAGCAATATGATCAATATGATCGTACTGTTCGAGTATTCTCCCAACAACATAGCAAGCCCTGCTGCAAATGCAAGTATTAATACCAGGGGACTCTTAAATTGTGAAAAGAAAAGAAACAAGACTTTATGCCAGTAACCCTGGACTTTAGTATTTTTCTGCTGGTCCCGTAATCTTTCAGAAGCATCTTTTTCACTTAGCCCTTCTGTGCCGGTGCCAAGCCTGTCTCTTAATTCGCTGACAGGAATGCTCCAAAAGTTTTCTATTGCTTGCAAGGCGGCCGCTTTTATGTACTGATCAAATAAGCGGAATAAAAGTAGCCACTGTTACTTTTTGAGAAGATGACAACAATCATTCACGGCTATGTCGCTGGTCATTCACCGGCCGGCAGCACATCAGTAGTTTTGTTTTGATAAAATTATTATTCACCTAAAAATTAAATGTATGAAATTGCTAAAATCAAATTCTAACCTGTTTCCATCTGTTTTCTCAGACTTTTTTGGGATGGATGACTTCTTTGATAATTTTTCCGTTTGGGACAACGATGCCTGGCTGCCGGCCACTAACATCAAAGAAGATGAAAAGAGCTACGGGATAGAGTTAGCTGTTCCCGGCATGAAAAAGGAAGATATCACATTGGAAGTGGATAATGGCACGCTGACCGTTTCGGGAAAAAGCAAGGAAGAAAAAGAGGAAGAAAAGGATACTTACATTCGGAAAGAATATAAGTCGAGCGCTTTTGTCCGCTCCTTCTCTCTGCCTGACAATGTAAATGAAGAGAAAATCACAAGTCGGTATGAAGATGGTATTCTTAAAATCAAAGTGGATAAAAAGGATGTTGCCGTGAAGAAAGAAAAGAAGGCCATTGCTATCAGTTAACCCCCAGAGTCCCGTCTCCATTTACAAAAAGGCGGGACTTTTCTACCTTGATCTATTATTATTTGTATAACAGTAAAGCGTATTTGATAAGTCCTGTGATTGATATGAAGGAATATTTTGAAAATATTCAGCAGCCTCTTCTATCATTTTAATTAAAAACAAAAAACTTACAACTATGGCAGACATAGAATTAGCGAGCGGCAGCGCAGGTAAACGACATGGCGGCACCAAAATGAAAAAGAAATCCACCAGGGTGGATCTTACACCCATGGTAGATGTGGCCTTTCTGCTCATATTTTTCTTTATGATCACTACTACTTTGCAACGTCAGAAAACAATGAAACTATTTCTGCCTCACGATGTAAAAAATGTACAGGAGCAGAATAAAGTAAAGGAAAGCCAGGCGCTTACTATCATCATGACAAAAGATGATAACCTGTATTATTACTACGGCATTGGCCAGGATGCAGCCAAAGATCCGCAGAATAAAGTATTCTCCACTACCTATGACCTGAAAGGGGGTATTGGCAAAGTGATCGCCGAAAAGTGGACCAGTGTGATCCAAAATTCAGGAGGGCAAGACAGTATGGTGGTTATCATCAAGCCAACTGAAGATGCCACCTATGGAAATGTAGTGAGTATCCTGGATGACATGAATATTTATGACGTTAAAAAGTATGCCTTAGTCCCCACATCGCATAATGATATTGATATTGTCAATGCAAAACGGACTACGATGGGATTAGCTCCTTTGAGTTATTCCGATCAAGCTCCTCAGAGCACACGATAAGAAACCACTATCATCGGACTTTAATCGTATCTGACGATCCGGTTTTGAAATAAGGTATCTCTAAAAAGGTATTTTGCCATCTTTATTTACCGGGAGAAAAGGTGTATGTTTCAATCCCATACTTCTCTGCAGATAACCCGGTCTCATTTCCCGCCGAATCATTTTTTGATGAAGCTAACGGCTTTTCAATCAGATTGGTTTCTGTCATATTCCTGATGTTCCTGAAAAAAATAAGGGGTACCTGCTGCATCTTACCGGATAAATTGTAAAATCTTACACACACCTTATCATCTTCCTCAGCTTTTTTAACTGCCGTGATAATAATATCCCGGCTTCCCGTACGTAAGAAACTGAGAGACTCGCTTAAAGACGGATGATCACTCCGGTATGGATTCACCGCGACAAACAGAGGAACATGGTTGCTGATACCTTTCTTATCCTGGGATGAGAGATCATCTTCTCCCGAAGTAAAAGGAAAAGTAAAACGATGATCCCCGGTCTGTAAATATTCATTTCCCTGCGCATTACAGCTCATGCGCGAGGCCAGCAAGATCGGCTGTAAAACAGTATAAGAGACAGGATTACTTGTAGGATCTATATAATCGGCCACTGCCACATCTGAAGAAAGGGTCACATTCGCAGACTTATCATAAGCCCCTATCCATGATCCAATGCCTCTCGGATGGACCAGGCGACAATCGGTCTGATAGCGTTCTCCGGCTGCGCGGTGTAATTCATCTTGTCCTGCGCGGAGTATCCCAAAAGGCACCTGGTAATCCACCTGTGGATTTGACATGCTTAATGGCATAGCCATCCTGAACTCCCTGTATAATACTCCTTCCCAATTCAAAAGGTCCACGTTAAAATCTATTCGCTTCAAATGTTTATACAAGATCACGGTTAGCTGTGCATCCGCATACTTAAGATGAGTCCGGAATTGTAATGAGGTAAATACAGGTCCATCCGCTATTATCTTCCAGTGACAGGGATGCAGGCTCGTCTTGTCGAAGCCCTCCATATCCGGTTTTTGAATATCGGCAAACTCCCCTGCCCCGTTACCGAAAGAATGCATGGTAAATATTTCTCCTCCTAAGAACTTATGTGTATCCAGCAATTCCTTATGAAGCTGCTTGTCATAAACAGATTTCAATCCTCCGTTTCCCAACCGGATGCGATAATTATCCGATTCAAACACGCTGTCGCCGGGGAACTTTGCCCGTGCATCATCTATATGTTCCTTTTGTTTTAGTATCCTGGCGTAATAAGTTTTAAAACCAAGAGAGGGAATCTGCCTGGCTATAAAATATACTTTGGCAGAACGTAAACTATGATCATCATAAAATGTCTTATCCTCCACCTGGCTGGGGACGATTTCATCTTCAGCATCCGTTATCCTTAGTATAAAAGCTTCGTCCTTCGAAAAACGCATCACTATGCCTACCGGCGCATCTCTCTTCCAGGAAAGTGAATTAAATACCACCACGGGTTTATCATCATTCTTCCTGAATGCTATCTGGGAAGCAATCTGTTCAATAGAATTATTCAAAATATTATCAGCTTTATTTTTAGCATATAAAAATTTCTGTAAGAAAGAATTATCCGTGATGTCTCCGTTCTTCCCGCCCCACCCATGATCCGGATATATTTTTGCTTCCCAGGCTTTATGCAATTCATTCACCGGATATTGATCAAAATTCCCTTTCAGCAGCGCATTAAAAGTGGCAAATTTTTCTGCCGCAGGTAATAAAATATCTCCATCCCTTGATGCATGAAGCGCCCATTCATGCGAAGGTCCGTGAATATACGCCCATACGTCCGGGCGCTCTCCCTGCATATCCTGAAAAAGAGACTCTTCATTTTTCAGCTTCTGATATATCTCTGAAGAAGTGGCGAAAGAGACAGGCGGCAACCGGATACTGCTTGTATTCCCCATGGAATCCACTTCACCGGTAATCCGCTTCCATTCATCCGGGACTACTCCCGATCCACCAGCAGGGATCATATCCATGTCCCACAACAAAGGAATAGCTGTGTGTTCATTCACTTTCAGAGAAACTCTCCCGTTAATCCTGCCGACAAGACCAGTGACGTAACTTAGCCCTTTACTGATATCATTCTTATCTGAAAAAGCAAAATCCAGGTCTGCATAATGGCCGGGAGAATAAACAGGCACCTTTGAGCCATCGGGCGCTGACCAGTTAAATATACCTTCTTCCATCCGGCTCAGCACCATCATTTTAATGCCTGATTTAGCCAATATCTGCGGCATTTGAAGCGTACGTCCCGGAACATCTACATTCCAGTAAGTATCCGGTAAATAATGAAAATTTTTATCCATCCAGAGAGAGCCCTGGTAAAATTCACGCACTAAAGACTCTCCGCTGTACATATCTTCATACGGCATGTTAAAAGAACCTCCTACGTTCAGTTGCCCGTTACTTAGAAAATGTTGAAAGAGTGTTTTGCTGTCAGGGTGCCGGTGCAGGTATTCCCTGATCATTAACACATCTTCCATATCAAAACGATAGCGGGGATCATCAGTCAGCCTTTTTAAGAGCGGGGTGATGACCAATGTATCACGCATTAATTCGCACTTTGCGGGAGAATCCATCCAGGCGATATCCTGGTGAGAAGAATTCATTAAATAAAAGGCGGATATTCTGCCGGGCAAGCTTAACAAACTTTCCCCTAAAAACGGGCTATAACGTATGCTGATAGTTTCATCTTCGTCATTAACTCCGGTTACCCTCTGATCCACCAACACACTCCGGTTGCTGATAGTATAGGTTGTATCCCTTTCTTTTCCAAAAGGGTGTGTGACAAACAGGAATTTATTACCCGCATATACTTTCAGCATAGATCTTTCGATGGCAGATCCATCCATATAGCCGAAGCTGCCATTATAGATAACTGAAGAATCCGACACAGCATCCTGTACGGACTGCCCTTGCTTATTCCAATAAAAATTCAATAAAACATGATGATAATGCGGAGGCGCCTGCAGACTGAACTTCAGTTTGTTATTCAGCAGAGTATAATGTATGCGAAAATAATTTTCGTATTCTGCCGCCGATTGAAGCCAGGCAAGTGCATCTTTCGTTTTAAAAACCATAAACCAGGCGTTACTGTTTTCATTGGCTCCGGCAATACGAATCTGCAATGGCTGACCCCGCCGCAACCATGAAGGAGGTGCATATAAAGTCATATATCCCCGGGCATCACCATAAGAATCATAAGAGACTGCATAAAACGACAGCACAGCTCCATCCTGTGCGGTATCGGACCATTGCGACAAGTCATTTTTTCCGAAGGAAAATTTCCTTTTCCCGTTTACATCCACATAGAAAATATTCCTGTGTTGCATATCCTTATCTACCAGGAATAAAAACAAGGCTCCTTTACCGATATCATAATCAGCAGGAACAGAAGCGGTATTCCAGGCGATCGTCATCTTTCCGTCTGTTGCCCGTGTGAGCATTGCATTGTTCGCCTTTTCCTGAAAAGACGTATAAAGGAAATTATTCCGGTTATCAGCCAGGGCAAAGCCCTCTAAAGCGCCCCTGCAGTTAAAAGCAACGGATCGTAATAAGGTAATCTGATGAAAACTTTGTGCAGAAACCTGTATAACAACGAAAATGCAGCCTGCCAATAGGAGGCCTCCTGAGATGCAGAATGGGATATATCTTTCTGTCGTTGTCATTTAAAGACTGACCATATTACGATATAAAGATACAAAACAGGAATTTAGAATCAAACTGAATGAATAAAACATTATAATAAAACCTCAAAATACAATAACTTTAAACCGTCGTTATTTTCTTCTTTTAAAATTGATCATTCATAAACCATCATCCTATGTCATCATCCAGAAGGAATTTTTTCAGGACCGGCACCCTGGCTGCTGCCGGCATTGCCCTGGGTAAAATAGTGAACGGGAAGTCATTCCCCTCCGTTCAATTATCTAATAGTTTAGTTTATTGTCCGCCTGCAAGGCCCGGTCCCTTTCTTCCCACAGAGGAATCTTTAAAGCAATATCAATACCCCGAATGGTTCCGGGACGCCAAGCTGGGGTTCTGGGCACATTGGGGTCCTCAGGCAGTGCCGCGCCGGGGCGACTGGTATGCCCGGAAAATGTATATAGAGGGCGATCCGGATTATGAGGATCACCTGAAACGCTGGGGACACCCTTCCAAACATGGGTACAAGGATATTATCCCTTTATGGAAAGCCGAGCGATGGGATCCTGAAAAATTAATGGCTCTTTATAAGAAAAGCGGCGCTAAATATTTTGTCAGCATGGGTAGTCATCACGATGATTTCTTTTTGTGGAATTCAAAATTACATTCATGGAACGCCGCGAATTACGGCCCCAAAAAAGATGTAGTTGGTATTTGGAAGGAAGCCGCTAAAAAAGAAGGACTGTATTTTGGCGTATCCGAACATCTTGGCGCCAGCTTTACCTGGTTTCAGACCAGCCACGGCGCGGATAAAACAGGTCCTTTCAAAGATATCCCTTATGACGGAGCACAACCCATTTATCAGGATTTGTATCATGCCCCTTCAGCCCCGAACGATACCCGGTGGCTGAGCAATAACAAGGAATGGCAAAGAGAATGGCTTTTTTTTCTACTGGAATTAATTGACAATTATCAGCCTGATTTGCTTTATTCGGACAGCGCATTTCCTTTCGAAGAGTATGGCAGAACCCTGCTGGCACATTTTTATAATACTGATCTACAGAAAAATAACGGTAAGCTGGAAGCCATTTATACCTGTAAAGAACTTTCTAAAGGCTATTGGGTGGATGACCTGGAGCGGGGTGTAAAAGATTCTATATATCCTTTCCCATGGCAAACTGATACCTCGTTAGGAGATTGGTTTTATCGTGAAGGAGAGAAGCGAAAATCAGCCAAAGAAGTGATTCAAATGCTGACGGATATAGTAAGCAAGAACGGGAATTTACTGATCAACATCGTTCTGACCCCCGAGGGTGATCTGGATCCTGATATCCTTCAAACTGTGGAAGAAATCGGAAAATGGACAGTCATAAACGGAGAAGGCATTTATGGCTCACGCCCATGGAAAGTATATGGAGAAAAACCTACCGGTCAGTCTGCAGTGGAGGGCGGTAACTTTAACGAGTCCAAACTGGCTTATACTGCACAGGACATACGCTTTACCACAAAGGGAAATATCCTTTATGCTTTTTGCCTTGGTATTCCTGAAAAGCCCGTTCATATAGATTCGATCGGGAGAAAGACTACGTTCAATAATAAAACAATATCTTCCGTTGAATTGATGGGAAGCAACGAACGTATTCGCTGGAGACAACACGATGACAGGCTGATCATAGAAAAGCCGGAAAACCTACCTGTTCAACCAGTGCCGGTGGCGGGGTTCAGAATTGAATTTAAAGGAATGGGTGAAGTATAGTAAAAGCGTAATCCTACAAATATGACCTTGGCAGAAAAGTTGTTAACATTATGATCCCACCTTATTACCCTTCCATTATGTAATAAGGTTCTATAAAATCAATTTAATCCCTTTTCTACTAAGGTTTGTTTCGCAATGGTAATCAAAAACATATTTCAGGATAAATCAATATCCATTTTCTCCCTTATTATTTATCAGATATTTTGGGAACTCTTCCACCTTCTCGCAACATATCTGTTCCATTACCTGCTGTAATTGTCTTTTTAAAATGGAAATAGTATGATCGCCGCCTTTATTACCTAATGCGCCTACCCCGTACATAAACGATCTCCCCAGGAAAGTAAACTGTGCGCCTGCCGCTAAAGTTCGTGCAATATCGGGACCTGTACGGATACCGCTATCCATCATCACTTTGATCTTATCTCCATATTTTGCAGCAATATTCTTTAAAGCATGCACAGAAGAAGGTCCGGCATCCAATTGTCTTCCTCCGTGGTTTGACACAATGACACCATCTAATCCAAGTCTAACAGCCTTCTCCACATCCACTTCATTTGACATGCCCTTCATCACCAATTTACCTTTCCACTTATCCCGGATGGCGGCCACCCTGTCTTCATCCAGCCTGCCGTTAAATGTGGAGTTCATATACAAACCCAGGTGATGCATGTTCATGCCCTTGCGCATATAAGGCTTTAACGTTTCAAAAGCAGGAGTGCCATGAATCAGGGTATTGATTGCCCAATCGGGATGGCCTATGATCTGCATCACATTTTTAAAAGTCATCCGCGGCGGCATCGCCAGCCCATTCTTAATTTCTTTGGAACGATAGCCAAAGGTGGGTACATCCGAGAGCATCACCAATACGGGGCAGTTAGCGGCGGCCCGTTCCAGGATCTTATCCCTCAGATCATTATCTGCAGGATGATATAGTTGAAACCATGCTCTTCCTTGCGTAATTTCTGCAATGCGTTCAATGCTGCTGGTACTTACTGTGCTTAATATAAAAGGTATGTTGTGCTTCACAGCCGCCTTAGCCAATATTTCAGGGGAATTGGGCCATATCAATCCCTGCAGCCCCACCGGGGCTATGCCAAACGGTGCATCATAGACATGACCGAATAAGGCTGTTTTCATGTCCGAACCGGTATGTTTTTTCAGGTATTGCGGCATCAGTTCTATCTTCCGGATATCTTCGGTATTTTTCCGGAGGTTAATTTCTTCATTGCATCCCCCCGACAAATAATCGAAAGCGAAGCCGGGCATTCTTTTCTTTGCCTTTCTCCTTAAATAATCAATATTGGGATAACGCGGGTTGTATTGTAATTCTGCCATTTCTTTATTTTTGGACAAAGATAATCATCAGAGAAGGATATTACTATCCTGCCATGTGCTGCTTTAATTAAAAAACTTCAAATGACAAATCCCGAATTTCAAATAAATCCTAATTCCTTAACCACAAAATTCAAAACGCAAAAATTCATTCATGCTACAAATGAAATAATGAACGGAAACTGCTTCTAAGCGTTCAGATAATTGAGATTTCGGATTTGAATATTATTTGTTTTTTGGTATTTGAGTTGGGTGTATCCCAAAATGTCGTAATCGGTTGCTATCGGTGTAAGACAGATGAAGCAACCTTCATTGAACAAGTGTGTTCATCTGAGGCGTCGTTATGTCCAGGCCTCCTCC
>SCQT01000016.1 GCA_004322015.1 Chitinophagaceae bacterium | reverse complement strand
TCTGAAAGTTTCCAACGAAGGATCCGTGAATATTCCCTATATCGGATTGGTGTACGTGAACGGGCTTACCATGGATCAGGCGGCAGCAAGGATCAAGGCTAAATTATCCACGGTATATTCTGCCATCAAGACGGGAAAAACCTCTGTACAGGTCAGCCTGGGCAGGATACGGAGCATCCGGGTCACCATCATGGGAGAGGTAACTAAACCGGGGACTTATACCTTACCTTCTCTGGCGACGCTCTTCAATGCATTATATGCTTCCGGCGGACCTGACCAGAATGGCTCCTTCCGCGACATTGAAGTGATCCGCAACAGTAAAGTGATAGATACGATGGATGTGTATGGTTTTCTGATGAACGGAAATCAGTCGCATAATATCCGGCTGCAGGATCAGGATATCATCCGTATCCCGGTGTATAAAGGCCGCGTCCAGATCATGGGACAGGTGAAAAGGCCGGGTATCTATGAAATGTTACCCGATGAAAGCCTGCAAAATCTGATCACCTATGCCGGCGGATTTTCAGACAGCGCTTACACTGCTTCCATTAAGGCGGTAAGGCTTACCAGCACAGAAAAAGAAGTATCAGATATTCATTCAGGGGATTTTGCCGCCTTCCATCCGCAGAATGGTGATAAATATTCGGTCGGCAGCATTTTAGATAAATATAAAAACCGGGTGATCATTGACGGTGCGGTCTATCGTCCGGGGCAATATGCCCTTACAGAGGGACTGACCTTAAGCCAATTGATCAAAGATGCCAGCGGGCTTCGGGAAGATGCCTTTTTGCCGCGCGGTTATATCATCAGACAAAACCCTGATCTGACTACTTCTTCCGTCCAGTTTGACGTAGCGAAAATTATGGATGGACAGGCAACGGATATTCCTTTGCAAAAAGAAGATGTGGTGCATATTTATTCCATCTTTAACCTGAGAGATCAGTATGCAGTTACTATTGAAGGCGCGGTAAGGACGCCGGGATCTTACAAATATGCAGACAGCATGACCTTAGAAGACCTGATCATGCAGGCGGGGGGATTTGCACAGGGGGCATCGGCTATGAGGATTGACGTATCCCGCAGGGTGGTGGATTCTACGAATGCTGGTGCCGTTTCGGCCCACATAGCTGAAGTATTTCAGGAAAATGTAGATAAGGATTTGCAGTTACGTGCCTCGCGTTTTGTTTTACACCCTTTCGATATCGTAACTATCCGGATGATGCCCGGTTACGAAGTACAAAGGCAGGTTACGGTGCAGGGTGAGGTCATGTATCCGGGAATTTACACGTTGACTTCCAAAGATGAACGCATTTCCGATATCATTAAGAGAGCCGGTGGGCTTACCCAGTTAGCTTATCCTACTGGCGCTTCCCTCAAACGTATAGCCAATCTGGACAGCTCGGGTATGGCTAGAATGAAGATGCTCAAATTTGAGCAGTTACAGGCAGCGCTGACCGGAGGTGATTCTGCCGCATTGAAAACCTTAAATAATACGATTGTTCATAATGATTTCGTCGGGATCCATTTAGATCAGATATTAAAGGATCCGGATTCCAGATATAACCTGTTTTTAGACAGCGGGGATATCCTGTACATTCCACGGGAATTACAAACCGTTAAAGTGAACGGGGAAGTTTTGTTTCCTGTGAATACTGCGTACCAGGCCGGGAGACATCTGGGCTATTATATTTCCCAGGCAGGCGGATTTTCCAGCGATGCAAAAAAGGGGCGGGTTTATGTGGTATATGCCAACGGATTTGTGAAGAGTACTCACCACTTTTTATTTTTCAGAAAGTTCCCTGATGTAAGCCCGGGCTCGGAAATATTTGTTCCCCTGAAACCTCCGGTGAAAAACTTCGGTGCTTCACAGGTACTTGGGATTGCTTCCGGCTTAACGGGCCTATCCATGACGGTAGTGGCCATACTCAGTATATTTAAAATAATTCCATGACTTCTAACTCGGGTTCAAAAGAAAAAATCGAAGAAATATCTTTGAGGGAAATCCTGTTAAAAATTCGGGAATGGACGAAATATCTTATTGGTAAATGGAAGTGGATAACATTGTTTGCTCTTATTGGTGTTATTTTGGGACTTGCTCATGCATTTTTGAAAGTACCCGTTTATACAGCCAAGATAACTTTTGTTACTGAAAATAAAGAACAATCATCAGCAATAGGCGCTTATGCTGGTTTAGCCGCCCAGTTTGGTATCAATATGGGATCAGGAGTTAATAGTGACCTCTTCAGCAGTGATAATATTTTTGACTTGATGAAGACCCGCCTCATTCTCCAAAAAACATTGTTAGCACCGGCTGTTTTTAAAGGCAAAAAGACACTGTTTATTAACTGGTATGTTTCTATTGAAAAGGAACTAAGGAGAAAGCACTCATCTTGGGAGAATATGGCTTTTGATCCTCCTGACAGTACTTCTTTTAACAGAGAACAAAATTCCATGATCGAAGGCGTGTGTAATTATATCAGAGGAAGTTTAAAGAACGTTAAAGGCTCCATTATGGAAGTAGATTTTACTTCTCCGGATGAAATATTCTCACAAGAGTTTTTAGAAACCCTTATTCAAAATACAGGGCAATTTTATATTGCTACTAAAACGAAGAGGAGCAGAGATAACATAGCTATATTGCAGAAACAGTTGGATTCGGTGAGAAGTCAACTTTTCGGCGCCATGGGAAATGTGGCAGCTTTTAATGATTTTAACCCGAACCTGGTTCGGGACCTTCCCCGAGTTCAACAGCAAAAAAGTTCGCTGAATGTTAACATCAACTCTGCAATCTATCAGCAATTAGTCACGGGATTAGAGGCAGCTAAAATGAACCTGCTAAAGGAAACACCTCTGTTTGAGGTTATTGATGAACCGGTGCTGCCTTTAGATGAGAATAAGGCGAGTAAAGTAAAATGGGGAGTTATGGGGGCTTTGTTAGGTATCATATTGTCAGCAACATGGCTTTTAATGCGGCGAATATATAACGAAATTATAGCGACGGAAGAATAAGAGAACATTGGAAACGACAACGTTTTTAAATATGATTGATCAGGAAAACCTCAAGCAATCTGAACGCTGGACAGAGGTGATTAAGCCCCGATCGGGCTGGCTGGATATTAACCTGCGTGAAGTCTGGCGCTATCGGGACCTGTTGATGCTTTTAGTCAGGCGCGATTTCGTAGCAGTCTATAAACAGACAATACTGGGGGCTCTGTGGATTTTTATTCAGCCTTTATTGACGTCTCTTACTTATGTCATAATATTTAGCAAAGTGGCCCACCTCTCTTCCGACGGGTTACCACCTATTTTATTCTATCTGGCAGGTGTTACCTGCTGGAATTATTTTTCATCATGCCTCAATACAACAGCAAGCACTTTTATAACTAATGCGCAAATATTCGGAAAGGTGTATTTCCCCAGATTAATTATGCCGTTATCAGTGTCGGTTTCCAATCTGGTGAAGTTTTTAATCCAGTTTGGATTATTGATCATTATGATGATTTGGTACGGATTGAAAGGGATGCATATTGCGGTGAATATCTCATTGTTAATTCTTCCCTTATTACTTCTCATTATGGCGGGTTTATCTTTGGGATTAGGAATTATAGTGTCTTCATTGACTACCAAATATCGCGATCTGTCTTACCTGATCACCTTTAGTGTTCAACTACTAATGTATGCTTCTCCGGTCGTATATCCACTTTCTTCCGTATCCGCTGGAAAATTACACCTTTTATTGGTCGCTAATCCTATGAGCGGGCCTATAGAAGCCTTCAAATATGCCTTGTTGGGGAAAGGTTATTTCAGTTGGAATTTATTGGGGTATGATTTTGCCTTTATGATCGTTGTTTTAGTTATAGGCATTTTGATCTTTAACAGAGTAGAGAAGACGTTTATGGATACCGTGTAATCTATGATCTCTGATTTATTGATGTCTGATATGGCAAAGTTGAATGTGGAGGGTTGAACATTGAGTATTGCGTATTGAAAATTATTGGATTATTTTATAATAAAATTTCACTATTGTCCGAGTAAAATAGGGGGAAAAATTGGGTGATTACGAAGAATCACCCAAAAAAGTTATGTTTGAGTTACCACACAAAAAACATAACTAAGATGGGCGAAGTTAAGAATT
>SCQT01000181.1 GCA_004322015.1 Chitinophagaceae bacterium | reverse complement strand
CCCATCGGAAGCCCTGTCAGACTATTTTTAAATGTTTGCTCAAATGCCAGAAATTTGAGCACACTTAAACTGACCGTAGATCTGAAACGAAGTCCGCCCTTATAAGGACCTATGGCGCTGTTCATCTGCACGCGGTAACCCCGGTTCACCTCTATCTCACCCCGGTCATTTATCCAGGGCACCCTGAAAATGGTGATCCGCTCCGCCTCTGTCATACGTTCCAGCAACTTATGATTCTGATACGCCGGATTTTTGTCAATAAAGGGAACCACAGAAGATGAGACCTCTTCCACGGCTTGCAAGAATTCTTTTTCTCCGGGATTCTTTGTCTTTACCTTTTCCAGGAATAATTGTAAGCTTTCCATATCAACTATTTTTATTGATTAGATAATATTATTAATAATTGCAAAATTAATATACGAAAAAATATGGATAGTCACTATCATTGATATTTTTTCAAATATCGTAATATATTTTTCTATTTCGTAAAATGGGTCTGAAAAGTATTTTCACTCCCATGTGTTTATTTGTCAAATCGTTACATGGATTCTTACTTATCTAAAACGAGAAGGCAGGGAAACAATCTGATGGAAAGAAGTGTTTTTCAAAGAGCGATAGGGTTACCAAAGCTAAAAGGGCGGTGTTAGCAAAGAAATCTCTATCTTCGGGTTTTGAAAACTAAGAATAACTATGCTCTCTAAGAAAACACAATATGCATTTCATGCATTGATCTACCTGGCGGAGCATGCACAGGATGGACCTGTATTGATTTCTGAAATTGCAGAGAAAAAGAATATTTCCATTAAATTCCTGGAGAACATCCTGCTTGAACTTAAAAATGCGGGGGTTTTAGGGAGCAAAAAGGGCAAAGGCGGCGGCTATTATCTGTTAAAGCCGCCCGAAGAGATCATGCTGGCCAGGGTCATTCGCATCTTAGACGGCCCCATTGCCTTGTTACCATCAGTCAGCTTAAATTATTATCAAAAATCCGATATCTGTGAGGACGAAGCTTTTTATGGATTAAATCAGATCATGATACAAGTAAGGGATGCTACACTAAAAATCCTGGAGAATAAGTCGCTGAAAGATATCGTTCACTACAATAAAAAGAGGCCGAAAGCGGTTTCTTAAACCGTCATATCTCCTGCCGAAAAAGCTAACGGAAGCAGTAAAGAGGCAAATTCAATTATATAAATTTCTCCGGTCAGCCCGCCTAATATTATTTTTATCGGGAAACTTTGCCGTTGTTCCCATTCAGCCAGGGATTGCCTGCAAATACCGCATGGCGAGACCGGATGATCGCTTTCACCTGCCTTATTATCATAGCTTAAGGCCATGGCTTCTATTTTACAACCCGGATACTGAGAAGATACGGTGGATAAAGCCACTCTTTCTGCACAAATTCCGGCAGGAAAAGATGCATTTTCCTGGTTAGCCCCCGAAACTATAATACCATTTGACAATTGCAATGCCGCACCGACCCGGAACTTTGAATACGGTGCATAAGCCAAGGAAGTCGCCCTGCGTGCCTGCTGCAATAAGGCATGATCTTTAGGATCCAGGGAATCAATATGATCATATCTGATATAAGAAAACGGACGACTGATCTTTTCCATTTCCATTCATATTAATGGATACCATTCAATAATCTGCGCCAGCGGATACCGTGATTGTCGTAGCTCATCCAGATGAACCATGCTTTTCCTACCACATGATCCTCCGGAACAAAACCCCAGAAACGGGAGTCTTCCGAATTGTCGCGGTTATCGCCCATCATCCAGTAATAATTCACTTTAAAGGTATATTGGTCAGTCGGCTTGCCATTAATATAGAACTGACCATTCTTTATTTCAAATTGATTGTGTTCATATACCTGGATAATTCTCCGGTATAAAGCAATATTTGCCATTGTCAACTGCACGGTGGCGCCTTTTTCAGGAATCCATACCGGCCCGTAATGATCTGCATTCCATTGGAAATGAGCCGTGTCCTGCGGAAAAGTAGTGGGATCAATGCCTGTGGACAAATTGCGCCGGATACTCTTCACAATTGTGAATTTACTCAAGGCTGCAGAATCTGCGGGGGTTAAATCAAATTCGTAAGAAGAGGTCGAAGGATCCACCGAAATAGCCGGATCAATGCCTAATTCACTCAGTCGCTCGGGATTAAATACATTGCCGTCAGTCTGCACCCAATAATATTTTTCCGAATGAGAAGGAATATCTTCCCGTCTTCCGTCAATATAAACAAACCCGTTGATCACCTGCAGGGTATCTCCCGGCACACCGACACAGCGCTTGATATAATTTTCTTCCCTGTCTATCGGACGCGTCACAATAGTGTAATTATTGTCAATATATTGCCTTCCCCATTGCCTCAGCATCGCATAATAATCCGCCTCCGGCTGCTCTTTCAATACAGTATCGCCATCGGGGAAATTAAAGACCACCACATCCCCTCGTTTTATGTGTGAAAAGCCCGGCAACCGGTGATAACCAAAATGAGGCCAGCTTGAATAAGATTTTATATTCAATACAGGAATGGTGCTCAATGTGAAAGGCACTGCCAGCGGGGTCATAGGTGTACGGGGGCCATAAGCCAGCTTATTTACAAAGAGAAAATCATGCACCAGCAAAGTCTTTTCCATGGAAGGAGTGGGAATGGTATAAGCTTCAAAGAAAAAGGTGCGGATAATAGTGGCGGCTATCACGGCAAAAATGGCTGCATCTATCCATTCTCTCGTTTTAGACTTTCTCTTTTTCTGCTTTGACTTACCGTCTTTAGTACCCGAAGATATTCCCTGTTTTGTATCCTTTTTTACCGTAAGACTCATAATTCAATAGAGGATTTAAGTTAATTCCAAAGGGCAAAAGTACCATTATCCCCTTGTTTTATATCTTCGAATTATAAAAAGTTTTCATAAATATCAAAAAACGGGCTACTTTTAATCCAAGGTATGACCCTTTTTATCAACCAGGATCTCCATTAAACCCTCCGTAAGTATTCCGGAGGGTTTATGATTCCCGTCCCTTAACTTATTTTTTAAGAAAATGAAGAAGTCCTAATTCATATCCCTGCAGCCCCAGTCCGACAATGCTTCCCGCACATTTGGGTGCGATCATGGAAACATGGCGAAAATCTTCCCTGGCAAAAACATTGGAAATATGTATTTCAACGACCGGTGTCTTAATGGCAGCAATAGCATCCCGGATGGCAATTGAAGTATGGGTATATCCGCCCGCATTCAATAAGATACCATCATAGTCAAATCCCACCCGGTGAAGATAATTGACCAGCTCCCCTTCCACATTGCTTTGAAAATAAGTCAATATCAGATCCGGATAGTCTGCTTTCAGCTTTTCAAAATATTCTTCAAACGACCTGCTTCCATAAACGCCCGGCTCTCTTTTACCTAATAAATTAAGATTTGGGCCGTTAATGACGGCTATTCTCAGCTGCATGGATATTGAAAATTAATTATTGATAATCGGGGTTAAAAGTAACGTTTAATATCTGATGTTCCTGTTATATCTGATCATTCCTGTGTTCGTTGCTCACTCATTGTCGTTTAGTGGGATATTCAACCCTTTCAGGGTTGGATCCTGTCTTTTCCTCTCATCCGCGGGCTTCGCCCACGGTTATCCGTATTGATACCTTTCAGGTATCTCTTTAAACCTCTCTCATACTTTCACCATTCACGATCCGAAACTTCGGATCACCATTCACTACTTACACCTCCAAAATCTTCATTACTGCACCACTTACTTACCATTCACCACTTACTGCCCCCGAAGTTTCGGGACTGCCCACTGCTATTGCCTACTGCCACTGCTTACTGCTCCCCCTTCTCTTCCCCCCATCTGAATGTCTGCAATTCAATACCGGATAATTCCAGTACCCTGTCCACCACCGTAGATGCCAGTTCTTCCATTGTTCTGGGTTTGCTGTAAAAGGAAGGCGTAGCGGGACAAATGACTCCGCCGGCTTCAGTCACTAATTTCATATTCTGAATATGAATAAGATTGTAGGGTGTATCCCTCAGCACACAAATTAGTTTCCTTCTTTCCTTCAGGATCACGTCGGCGGCCCGGGAAATCAGGTCATCTGAAATACCATGCGCGATCCTTCCCAGCATACCCATCGAGCAGGGACATACGATCATGACATCATAGCGCGCCGATCCCGAAGCAAAGGGCGCCGAAAAATCACGTTTATCAAACTGAGGAAAGGGTAATTCCGTATAGGAAGTATTTTCCAGTTCTGTTTCCCACACTGTTTTGGCATTGTCAGTCATCACCAGGCTCACCTCTTCCCATTGATCATCATAAAGCTGAAGCTTTTCCAGCAACAATTTGGTATAAATGGAACCGCTGGCTCCGGTGACGGCCACGACTATACGGTGCATAGGCAGGACAATTACTTTTTGTTTTAAGAACCATTTATCATCAGCAGACAGACCGGTTTACCGGCACGTTTGATAGTGTGATCTTCATCGGGCATCCCAACCGCCTGGTAGAACTGCAGGATGAAATTGCGGCAGCAATAAACAGTAATATGGCCACGGCTGCTGCCCATTTGATGATCTTATTCATAATCATTTTTTAGTCTTAAACGAATTTCAAACCGCTAAAGTTATTGAAATTACCGATTTTTACAAATTTATGAAGAAAATCCATTTTATCGCCATGGGCGGCAGTGTGATGCACCAGTTAGCCATCACCCTGAAAAACAAGGGTTATACCGTTACCGGGAGCGATGATGAAATCTATGAGCCGGCTCACACCAATCTTGAAAAGGCAGGATTATTACCCGCTGTTGAGGGATGGCATCCGGAAAAGATCACTCCCGCTATAGACGCTGTCATCCTGGGCATGCATGCCCGCAGTGAGAATCCCGAATTGCAAAAAGCCCGCTCCCTCCATATTCCTGTGTATTCCTTTCCTGAATATATTTATGAAGAAAGCAAACAAAAAGAACGGGTGGTGGTCGGCGGCAGCCACGGCAAGACCACGATCACTTCCATGATCCTGCACGTGTTAAAGCAATGCGGAAAAGATTTCGATTACCTCGTAGGTGCCCAGTTGCCCGGCTTTGAATATTCCGTAAAAATAAGCGATGCTCCCGTGATTATTTGTGAGGGAGATGAATACCCGGCTTCCGCCATGCAAAAGATACCGAAGTTTTTATTTTATCATCCGCAGATGGCAGCGCTGAGCGGCATTGCCTGGGATCATATCAATGTATTTCCCACCTTTGAGAATTATGTCGAGCAATTTGCGGTGTTTATCCGGGAAATGGAACCCGGTGCCACTTTGATATATAACAGCCTGGACCGGGAACTGGCAAAGGTGGTTGAAAAAGAAGGGAAACATCTACAATTAATCCCTTACAAAATCCCCGAATATCATATTGAAAACGGGAAAACTATGGTTCGATTCGGGGACCTTACCACCACATTGGAAGTATTCGGTTCTCATAATCTGGAAAATCTGCTGGCTGCTAAATTAGTCTGTGAAAAATTGGGTATTGCCGAAAAAGATTTCCTGCGTGCCATCAGTTCGTTTAAAGGCGCCTCTAAACGATTGGAAAAAGTTTTTGAGAGCGGGGATGCTACCCTTTACCGGGATTTCGCCCATGCTCCCTCCAAAGTGAAAGCCAGCATACATGCGGTAAAAGAGCAATTTCCGGGGAGGAGGCTGACAGCCGTTTTAGAATTGCATACATATAGCAGTCTTAATGCTCAGTTTCTTCCCGAATATCATGATGCCATGCAGGAGGCGGATACAGCCGTCGTTTTCTTCAGCAGCCACGCCTTGTCCATCAAGCATTTGCCCGATCTGTCCTTTGAAATGATACGGGAAGGTTTTCACCGCGCTGATTTACATATTATTAACAAATCCGAAGATTTAAAATCATTTATTAATTTAGTGCCTGCTCATCACACCAATTTATTGATGATGAGCTCAGGCAGTTTCGGGAATATCACTATGGATGAAATGATAAAACGCTGGCAAGAAAAATAAGTATTCCTGATGCATTTCTTGTTTTTTTAAAGAAATTTGCGCCACACATCTGACATTATGGAGAAATTACGACTTAGCAGGCCACTGGCATTTATTGACCTGGAAACTACCGGCACCGATATTGGTAAAGACCGGATCGTGGAGATAGCCATTATCAAAATAATGCCGGACGGCGCCAATATTTCGAAAGTAAAACGCATCAACCCGGGAATACCGATTCCCAAAGAGTCCACCGAAATTCACGGCATCCGCAATGAGGATGTCAAAGAGGCGCCTTTATTTAAGGAGGTGGCGAATGAGCTGCGCCAGTTTATCAACAATTGCGACCTGGCCGGATATAATTCCAATCGCTTTGATATTCCGCTCCTTGTCGAAGAATTTCTGAGAGCGGGACAAAATTTTGATACGGACGGCATCCGGTTCATTGACGTGCAACGGATCTTTCACCTGATGGAAAAACGTACGCTGGAAGCCGCTTATATGTTTTATTGCGATAAGGAATTAAATGAGGCGCACAGTGCGGAGGCAGATGCCAAAGCCACTTATGAAGTATTGGAAGCACAGGTGAACAGGTATAAAAGCCTGAAAAATGATATAGACGCACTGGCTAAATTTACGGCTGAAGATGATTACGTGGATTTCGCCAGGCGCATGATCCGTAAAAAAGGAGTGGAAATATTCAACTTCGGAAAATATAAGGGGAAACCGGTCAGAGAAGTGCTGAAAGAAGAGCCGCAATATTATGACTGGATGATGAAAGCAGATTTCCCCCTGCATACCAAACAGAAATTATCCGAAATATTCAATGACCTCATGCTAAAAAAAACAAACTGATCCTGTTCTTTGAAAAAACTGATCATTATACCAACCTATAAAGAGCGGGAAAATATTGCCCGGATGCTGGAACGT
Organism: Chitinophagaceae bacterium; assembly: GCA_004322015.1. Taxonomy (GTDB): domain Bacteria; phylum Bacteroidota; class Bacteroidia; order Chitinophagales; family Chitinophagaceae; genus FW021-bin31. The sequence goes on along the minus strand of SCQT01000181.1, from coordinate 6,379 downwards.
ATTTTCTCGTTAAAACAGGATTATCATATCCTGGTCATTGACGACGCTTCTCCCGATGGTACGGCAGATATTGTAAAAGCCTATGTGACTGCACACGAAAATGAATTGTTCCTCGAACAACGTCCGGGAAAATTAGGGTTGGGTACAGCGTATATTCACGGTTTTAAATGGGCTTTGGAGAGGGAATACGATTTTATTTTTGAAATGGATGCCGACTTTTCGCATCATCCGGAGGACTTAGAACGGTTATATAATGCCTGTGCCGCCGGAGAGGCCGACGTAGCGGTAGGCTCCCGGTATGTCCGCGGCGGGAAAACCGAAAACTGGCCCTGGGACAGGAGTATTTTATCTTACGGCGCCTCCCTGTATGTGCGTTTTCTTACCTGGCTGCCTGTAAAAGATTCCACTGCCGGTTTTGTCTGTTATACACGCGAAGTGCTGGAATCCATTAACTTCGACGAAATACAATTCACGGGTTATGCTTTCCAGATCGAAATGAAATTCACAGCATGGAAATTAGGCTTTAAAGTGGTAGAAGTGCCCATCACCTTTACCGACCGCACTCACGGCGAATCTAAAATGAGCAAAGGCATTATCAGGGAAGGGGTATTCGGTGTGCTCAAAATTCAATGGCAAAGCCTGTTCAGGAATTACAAACGCAGGATAAGGAAGGTTTGAGAGGGGTTATGGTTCTATTGTTTGATTGTTTCATGGTTTCATGGGGTGATTGAGTGATGGGGTGATTGAGTGATTGTTCCATTGTTTCATTGCTTCATTGTTTCATTGCTTTATTGTTTGATTCCTTTGGTGCTCCAAATTTACGGGGATATTGAATATCGGATCAATGCCTTTTAGCGTCGTTTTTGCCGCGAGGGATTTTTACGTTGCCATTCCCTCTCTAAACGATATTAACCGAATATCATACGCTATCCCGGCTTTTTCACCGCCAGGCGCTCCGGATCTTATAAGATTTCTTGTATATTACTCCAATCGGGTGCGCGTTCAACAGGAGCTCCTATAGCATTCAGTAGCACTCGGTAGCCACTATGTAGGGCGAAGGTAGGGGGAAGACAGGGCGAAGCCTCCCTTAAGGATGCCTTTAGGGGCGGTTGACTGTCGGGCTTGGCTTTTGGCCTTTGGCTTCCGAATTTTAGGAACGGCCTTGGGCTTTTGGCTTCCGAATGTTCGGAATGGCTTTCAGCTTTTGGCTTTCAGCTTTTGGCTTTTTGCTTTCGGCTTTTTGCTTTCGGCTTTTTGCTGAAGGAAGAACAGACACTAAACTACCCGATAAACTAATTAAGTAATGAGGTCTCCTTTTTACTCGTTGTTTTAGCATAATTAAACTGTAATAAAATGGAAAAATTAGTTATCTTTATTGAGTAAAATCTTCCCGGAATGCCTTTTTCCTGTGAAATACCATCTCTTGCCATTTTAGACAAATTGCCTGCCCTGGTATATCTTTCTGATAATGTCACCAAAACCATTCTTTGGTGCAATCCCTATATGGAAGAAGTCACCGGCTACACACTGTACGAGATACGAGATATGGGCATAGAATTTTTTCATACGGTCATGCACCCGCAAAGCTTTCCCAAAGCAATAGAAGCGCAGGCCCGGTTTAAGCAGGCAGCGGAAGAATTTGCAGGAGCCTGCCGGATACGGGCCAGGAACAGTGAAGATTGGATGTGGCTTTACGGTATCGCTGTCCCTTTTACTTATGACGGTTCAGGAAACGTAAAAGAGGTAGTCTGCTGTTTTATGGAACTGAAAGGCGCCGATACCCCGGCACAGGTGCTGAGAGCTTTTTTTTCCCTTTTTCAGGCGCAAATCAAAGAACCGATGGATAACCTGGGGAAACGGGAAAAAGAAATACTACACCATGTGTTAAACGGTAAACAGGATGCAGAGATTGCCGGGGAGCTGTTTCTCTCAAGAGATACTATTAAGACCCATAAAAAAAATATCCGTAAAAAATTAGGTTCGGAGAATTATGAGCTGCTGGTGGATCTGTACCGTATTTCGGGGGGGGGATGAAATATCTGACATCTAAGGGTATTTCTTTCACTAATAAACGTTAACATACTGCTAACGAAAAATCACTCTTAGGGTGATTGACTGATCATTTAATTTATTATATTTTTAATGCTTATTAGTTAGTGATTAACTAAATAGAAAGTATCCCTGCGGTTTTAAATTACCTTCTTATGTCCTTTCGTCTTATCCAATCCAATGAAAGCATCGAAGCTGTCACAAAGCAACTACTAAGACTGTTGGATGTACAGGTTACGAATACCACGCTGAAGGAAACATTGCAGGAGCATCCCGATTATCCCAGCCTGTTAAGCATTTCGGATAGCCTGCGAACCTGGAAGGTGGATAGTATGGGCGTAAAAGTGACTTTTGAGCAATTACTTTCATTACCAACCCCTTTTTTAGCCCATTTCAAAAGCAATGAAATAGTACCGGTAATAGGGATTAACCAGGAGGAGATCATTCTTCTCAATCCGGCAGGGAAGCAGAAAAAGCTCCATAAAGAAGAATTTCTAAAACAGTGGGATAATGTTATTCTACTGGCTGAAGCCCCCCAGGCCCCCAAAGGGGGGATGATTGGGTGGCCGGAGAACCCGACTATAAAAAGAAACAGCGTGAAGAAATCTTGCAAAATATCCGTATTCCCGGAGCGCTGCTGGTCGCCTTAATCTTAACGGTATTGACAGGTATTACTGCTATTCATCTGATTGGATTACGGGGCATTTTCCCTTTCCTGCTTTCAATAGTGATGCTGACAGGAGCTATAGTGAGTGGATTACTGTTATGGTATGAGATAGATAAACATAACCCCGTTTTGCAGAAGATATGCACCGGCGGCAAGCATACCAACTGTGCTGCCATCCTGCAATCCGGCGCCGCTAAGGTATGGGGTATCCTCTCTTGGAGTGAGATTGGCTTTGCCTATTTTACCGGCGGCTTCCTCAGTCTCTTATTAAGTGGCTTTACTTCAGCAATAACGGAAGTAACCGCCTGGCTGAACCTGTTAGTCGTACCGTATATTTTCTTCTCCGTATTTTATCAATGGAAGACAGTTAAACAATGGTGTGTTTTGTGCCTGACAGTGCAAGCCCTGCTGCTGTCAGGCTTTATTATTTGCCTTGCAGGAAAATACTATACCACTCTTCCTCATGATATTTCCGTATCTGGCATTACCTTGTTGATCATGGACTATTTTCTTCCATGGGTTGCATGGAAAAAAATAAAACCTTTGTGGTTAAAAGCCAGAGAGGGAAAACAGTATAAGCTGCAACTGCTTCGCCTGAAGCATGATAAGCGCATTTTTGAAGCGTTGCTCCCAAAACAAAAAAACATTTCTGCCGAAAGCATCCGGTCTCTGGGTATTACTTTAGGTGACGCCAATGCAAAACATAAATTGGTAAAAGTTTGTAATCCCTATTGCGGCCCCTGCGCCAGGGCGCATCCTGAAATAGAGAAGATGTTGGATAGCAATCCGGATGTAACAGTACAGATCATCTTTACGGCTAAGGATGATGAGAAAGATATAAAAAGCCGATCGGTAAGACATCTGATGGCTATAGATGAAAAAGGAGATAAAGAGTTAACCAAAAGGGCATTGGATGATTGGTATAACTCAAAAGTAAAAGATTATCATGCTTTCGCAGAAAAATATCCCATGAATGGCCAATTGCTACGGCAGGGAGAAAAGTTGAAAGCTATGAGCGAGTGGTGTGAGAAAACAGGCATCAGTTTCACACCTACTTTTTTTGTTTTTACGCCCCCTCCTTTGGAGGGGGATGGGGGGAGGCAGGGGCATCAGTTGCCGGATATGTATGGCGTGGAGGATTTGAAGTATTTGCTGGGATAACAGTCAGATCATCAGTCGTGAATAGCCAACCATGAATGAATATCTAAATAGACCATAGATCAGACATCAAAAAATCAGAGATCAGAGATGGGGCTGACAAAGGCGAAGCCATAGACAAAAATTATTAAAAGATATTTCACCGGCTGTTCACTCCAAAGAACAGTTTTGGAGCAGTGAAATGCCGCCGACAGTGGAGTGGTGCCCTTTTCTGCCCCCGAGGGAATATTTATTCTGTATCGGGCGGATTTAAGAGGGCAAGAACAAAAAACGGGGCACGGGACAACGGGACAAAAAGTCCGTTCAAGGAACGGAAGGAATGAAATTTTATTTTTTCACAATTAAAATCTTTCAGAAATGAAAAAACTCAGTTTAAAAGCACTCAACCTCAACGGAGTAGAAGTGCTTACAAGAGAGCAGTTGAAAAATGTATTGGGCGGTCAGCAAGCACAAACAACTGTAATCATTTGTGGCTATACATACATAGACTCAGCAGGTATATCTCATTCCGGCGGAGGAGAGTGTTCTGGGTCACTTGATCAGTGCAATCAAAGCGCCATTCAAATGTGTTTAAGCGGGGCTAACTTATCTGGTGGTTGTTGCGACTCTACTTCTTGTGATGTTTTTGGTCAAGGAATAGCCTAGTTGTAGTATAAAAAGATATCTACTTTAAAACCCTCCCTTTATGCAAAAGTGAGGGTTATTTCAAATAAATTTCCATGAGAAATTATTTCCTTTATATAATAGTTGCTATTAGCTTTTATACTATTTCTTGTAATTGCAGGGCAGGGAACAGGAATATCAATAAACAACCCTTATCTACAACCAGCTATGTAACTATACAAGGTCATCTCTCTCCTTATGAGCCGGTAATCATATACTTTACCGATAAATACGATGAATTTGAGACTTATCTTGGAGTCAGTGACTCTAACGGTATTTTTTTAAAAAAGATCTTTCTATATGAGCCTACGTTGGCAACGGTAGTACGCAATCACAAACATAGTTATGTATGGCTTATTGCAAATGATACCCTCAGCCTTTATATTCCTTCAAATAATTTATTTCAATATAGGATTTCATCGAAAAGTGCAATATACAATAATGTTTTAGCCTATTTATATGACTTTTCCGGGCATTATAATTTATCAGACGTAGAGATAGCCTATACCCCTGGAATGAATTTGCATTATTTCGACTCCTTATGTATGGCTTATAAGAATAGAAAATTGAAGATCTTTAAAAATGTACTATCAAAAAAGGAACTAACGCCTGATTTTATAAAAAACTTTTACCTTACCATTAACAATTCATATATTGTAGAATTGGTTTTGCCCTATTTGGTTCCATCTTCCCATTATGAATCACTCCCCAAATGGTATATAAATAAACTTCTTCAATATAAGGGTACATTCAATGACAGTGCAATTTCCTGCTTTGAATATAGGATGGCTGCCTTTGACTACAATAAGTTTCTTTCTGAATATTATTTTAAAGACTTGTCCATTAATCATCAATTTGAAACGGCACAGAAAAATTTTACAGGGAGAACGAGAGATTTTATCCTTTATAAAATCATGAAGAATAATATGAGAAAGTTTTTGCCTTCCTATTCTATATTTCTGAGAATGTTTAACTCCAAATGTTTATCCAATGATTATAAATATCACCTGGATAGCCTGTATAATATCTTTTCGATTGCCAGTACCCCAGATTCTGTTAATAAAGCAACTTTTTTGACAAGAGGTTCGAAAAAGGTTACTTTATATAATATTATAAGTAACAATAAAGGAAAAGTTATATTAATAGATTTTTGGGCCACCTGGTGTGCTCCTTGTAAATATCAATTTCCCTACCTCAAGAAAATAAGAGACAGTTATTCAAAAAATGATCTTACGGTTATTGATATCTCATTTGATCTAAGAACAGAGATATGGAGAAAGTTTTTGGATAATGACGCTTCTTTAGCTGGCATTCAGTATTATTCTGTTGATGGATTCAAAAACTCACTTGCTAAAATAATAGGATTAAAATCTATTCCTCGTTTTATGCTTATCAATAAGAAAGGAGATATAGTTAACACAGATGCCCCAAGGCCATCCGATCCGCAACTTTTCAGAATGATTAATAGATTGGTCAGCCAACATTTTTTTTAAGCTTAAATATGAAATAGTGATGAATACGAGTAGGAAATGGGGCTGAAAACGGCGAAGCCATAACATCAAGCTCTTAAAGATTATTTCACCGGTTACTCTCTCCATGAGCAATAATGGAGCAGTGAAATACCGCCCGAAAAAGGATGAATGTTCTCTTCTGTCCCGGAGAAAATATTTATCCCGTATCAGGCGGATGTATAGGGACAAAAACGAGACACGGGACACCGGGGCAAAAAATGCTGTCCAATGGGCAGCGAGGATGTTATTTTATTTTTTCACCATTAAAATTTTCAAACAATGAAAAGACTAAGTTTAAAAGCACTGAACCTCAGTGGTTCGGAAGTGCTCA
>SCQT01000180.1 GCA_004322015.1 Chitinophagaceae bacterium | reverse complement strand
GGATCCCATGACTGACCGTCAATGGCAAAATGATCAATATGAAGACCGGAAGTAAATCTTGCCGAATCGAAATATTCATAATGAATAGCTTCCGGTTTATGAAAATTTAACACTAACGACATTACGATCTCTTTCAGTGTATCGGGACTGTTATTGAAATAAGTTATCTTCTCTGAGCCGCGAATCATACGGTCAGGCGGCATGGCGGAGAGAGTAATATCGTATATCCCATGGTTCTGCCAGTAATGCGGGCCGGGGCGTCCGGTCAGGCTGCGGGTACCTCTTTTATAAGCTGCTTCCACATTTCTCGGCATATATAAAGACTGTGACTTTACTTCAAGAAATAAACAGAATGTTAATACCAACAAAGCAAGAATTTTACGCATAAAAGGAACTATTTTGTTTGTGGATAAATGGTAATACGACTATATGGTTTTAATATTAAAAGGATAAATGGTTGCAAGTGGGTATTACGAAAAAATAAGAATGCAAATTTACATAAAAAAATACGTGAGATATGATTTAATCTGTATATCTTTATCACTCCTTTCAAATAAATAACATTTCAAAACCATGAATACATTTCGTAAGAAAAAAATGATCGCTACACTCGTTATAGTAGGAATTGTTGCATTCGGTTCTCTTTCTTTCAGCCAGGCGCCGCAACCGCACAGGGAAGGTCCTCATAATCTGAAGGTGCTTCCTAAAAATATTGATCATACTACATTAATTGCCATCATGCATGATTTTACGAGTGCGTTAAACTATCATTGTGGAGATTGCCATGCTGCCTCACCTACTAATCCTAAAGAATTGGATTTCGCCTCTGATGCTAATCCGAAAAAAGATGTGGCGCGCCACATGATGAAAATGATGATGAAGATCAACAGGAAATTCTTTAAGGTAAAAGGTGATTTTGCGGCTAATTATGTGAATGCGAAGTATGAGGTGACCTGCTACACTTGTCATCATGGAAATGAACATCCACTCACTTTCCCTGACATGAAAAAGATGGAACACATGATGATGGAGAAGCAATAATATAATATTCCGCTTTAGAAGATTATTTCCTTCTGTTTTTAAAACTGTTCCTGAACAGAGTATCTATCTTCCATATTTTTACAATGGTCACCCATGAAATAAGCGGGATCGTGATGATCAGCCATGCAAAAAACAGAATGTGTTGCCATGCGTGCACCCGTGAGCTGTCAAAAAATGCCCAGTCTTTTCCCACACCTAAAAAGATAGTGACCATCATAAAGAATATCCACATGCCCAAGGTATAAACCATCTTAAAAAAGGCTTCTCTTAATTCTTTTTCCGACCAATGATCATTGCGTCCCATGATATTTTATCTTTACTGTATATTCAATTCAACCGAATCTTTGAAGATGTAGAGCTGTTTTTGAAAGGGTAGCGATACAAAAGGGTAAAATAAGCAAACAGATAAATTAAGCAGTGAAATTGTGATAAAGTTACTCACTTCAGTCAGAATAAAAAAATATTATTCCTGTGAAGTAATGTACCATATCCTCCGTTTGTCGAATAATTGTACCTTGCAACATATTTCTGTAATAAAAATAATGGTGTAATACGATCATGGAGGAGTTTAATTTACAGGACAGCTTAAACTTTTTATCAAAGCTTACGGCCCGGCGTACCTGGAATGCGGCGAAGGTGCTGAGCAGTTATTACTATAGCAAATGGACTCATAAGCCGGTACAGTGGGGTTACCCGATATCTATTTCTTTTGAACCTACCACTTCCTGCAATTTAAGATGCCCTGAATGTCCAAGTGGACTGCGTGCCTTCACCCGTCCGAAGGGAATGCTCGACAGGGCCTTCTTTGAAAAAACGATAGATGAGTTATCCAAAGAATTATTGTACCTGATATTTTATTTTCAGGGGGAGCCTTACCTGAATCCGGCTTTTCTTGACATGGTGAAATATGCTTCCGATAAAGGAATATATACCGCTACTTCTACCAATGCCCACTACCTGACGGATGAAAACGCGCGGAAAACTATTGAGAGCGGATTAGACAGGCTTATTATTTCCATTGACGGCACTACCCAGGAAGTATATCAGCAATACAGAAGGGGGGGGCATCTGGACAAGGTTATTGCCGGCGCCAAAAATATAGTAAAATGGAAACGGGAGCTAAAATCAAAGACTCCCTTCGTATTCTTTCAATTCCTGGTGGTGAAGCCCAATGAACATCAGATAGAAGATGTAAAAGAATTGGCCGGGGAGGTGGGGGTGGATCAGGTGCGGTTTAAAACCGCTCAGGTATATGATTATGAGCATGGAAATCCGCTCATTCCCACCTCAGATAAATTCTCCCGTTATCATAAAAAAGAAGATGGTACTTATGCCATTAAGAATAAACTCTCCAATCATTGCTGGCGTCTGTGGCACGATCCGGTCATTACCTGGGACGGGCAGGTGGTACCCTGCTGCTTTGATAAAGATGCCATACACCGTATGGGTAATCTGAAAAAGAATTCTTTTAAGGATATCTGGCGTAATGGAGAATACCTGGATTTCAGGACAAAGATTTTAAAAGGCAGAAAGAATATTGATATCTGCGCCAACTGCAGCGAGGGAACCAAAGTATGGGGATAGTTTAATAATAGTATTCCGTTTCAGGGTCTTCCTTTTTCCTTCTGAATAATTTTGATAAATATTGCAAACCGAATTTTGCTCCCAGGAATTCAATAAAAGTGATCAGGGCAGAGAAGAGAATGGTTTGTACATATTCATTCCTCCAGCCGTTCTTTGCCAGGTGAACAATCATATTCCATATCCCCGATTCTTTCTTAATACCGGGAAACACAGACTTAAATGCCATAGCTCCTGCGTTTTCTTTCACATGATCAAAGCGAAGTTGTAATTCCTTTTCCATTCCTTTGCACATCTTTCTCAACCTGGCTTTTTCCTGCTCCAGTGTATGCATATCGGTTACTCTGATGGCATTATCATTGATTTTCATATGGCGGATTTACTTCTTTTTCTTCTTCTGTTTCGTCTATTTCTTCGGATAATTCCCTGACTAAAATATTAGCCAGTGGATTTTGGATCAACTTCCGGCGGAAAATCAATACGATCACAAAAAGAATGATAAACAGGAAAGCGCTTACCGCAAAGCCAAGTGTATGACTTCCGCTCAGGTCGGTTATCCAGAACGCCAATAATAAACCTAAAAACATAACCACAAAAAAACCGAGCATGGCTGCAATAATAATAGCCAGAAACACACCTAAGGTATGAGCCAGCCTTCCGGATACCGTTAACCGCGTAAGCTTCCAACGCGCTTCAAGGTAATTGGAAATTACATTCTTGGTTTCTGTAATGTAGTCTTTAAAGTTATCCTCCATGCAGGGCAAAATTAGCAATTAGCCGGCAATAGCATCATCTACTTCATCGGGCTTATGCAGCTTGTGCTTTACCTTATCTTTAAATTCAGATGCTTTCTCTTTCAGGTGTCCTGCTTTTTCTTTAAGGGCATTGACATATTCGTCTTTTTTGTCAGAATTTAAAAAGTAGCCTACGGCTATTCCTGCAGCCGCACCTATAGCTGCCCCGATAATAAATCCGCTTAGTCCTTTTGATGAGTCACTCATAAAATAATTACTTTATTGGTGAATGATAAATTATTGGTGAAATCATAAAATACTTCTTATTTTACAATTAGGAAAATAAAAAGTTCATACTTTATCCTTATATTTTAAACAAAAAGTATTCCATAATCAATCCTTTATGAGCTATTATGATTCAGACCGGCTGAAGCAATTCTTCTTTATCATTATCATTCTGTTGTTGGGCGGTATCCTGTTCTGGAAGATAACGGGGTTTATTCCTGCATTTTTAGGAGCGCTTACCTTATACGTGGTGATGCGCCCTGCAGTGATTTATTTAGTTTATAAAAAGCATTGGAAGAGATGGATTACAGCCACTTTGTTAATGTTGGCTTCTGTCATAGTATTGTTAGTCCCTACGGCGTTGGTGGTGAATATGATGGCTTCTAAAGTCAGCTACGTGGTA